>JAAYKM010000079.1 GCA_012522415.1 Deltaproteobacteria bacterium
GTGTAGCGCTTCGTAACATCCGGCATCAAATCCGGATCGTTCACCAAACCCGTAATGTAAGAGAAAACGCCGTTCATGATGTCCAGCTTCCCGATCCGCTCCGCAAGCTCGGCCATGATGTCAAAACCGTCTCGGCAGGAACCCGGAGACTTCACAACGGGCTGACGGCAGTTCAAACCCTCCGTGATCGGGGGCTCGCACATCAGCAAAGCCCAGGACTCAAGGTAGGTGCTGTCGGGAAGAATGATGTCCGCGAAGGTACTCGTCTCGTTGTGGAACAGCTCAACAGCAAAAATAAACTCCATGCTACGCAATACGTCACGCCACCGATCGACGTTGCCGGGCATAGACCAGATCGTGTTGGAATGGTACAAACATAAAACCTTGGGCTTGAACTCAAGACCCCACTTGGGACCGTCCAGAACCGTATGAAAAGCAAACTGACCCGCGTCAACGCCGATGGGCATCAACTCGCATAACTGAGTCGTGTTGGGAGGCCAACTGAAGGGAACCTCAGGGTGAAGCTGGTGAGGTTTCGGATCCAAAAGACCGTCCAAACCAGGCTCCTCAGTCCAGGACATGTGAGGTGAACCCAAAACAACCCCCAGCATGCCGCCCGGAACGTTGTACGCCCCGACAAGCATGTTAAGCAAAATAAACGCCTGGTTGTCCATGCAACCACCCTTGTGACCCTGGGCGCCGCGGTACCAGTTCGCAGAAACGGGACGGAACGGGTAAACCTCCCCGTCAATCGTAATGGTCGAACCAATCTGGGCCGCCTCACCGAACTCCTTCGCGATCCGGCGAATCGTCGCTGCGGGAACGGCCGTGATCTTCTCTGCCCATTCGGGCGTGTATTCCTTATACCGGTCCTTCGTAAACTGAATAGCCGGGCGGACCCGCTCACCCTCAACCTCGTAATTGCCGAAAAGGGCGATGTCCTTGATCGTCGGATCGTCGAAAACCTTGGCCTTGTTGTCGACAGGATCCCAAATCATGGGCTTGTGCTTCTCAAGGTTCCGCTGGGCAAACCAACGCATGGAACCAATAGGACGGCCGGGAGGAGGCGTATGGGTCTCCGTCGCCGAACGCTTGAAAAAACCGTCGTCACGAATCAGATAACCGCCGTTCGCGTACCACTTCAGATACTCCGCATCGTAGATCTCGTGATCGTAAAGAAGCGAGTGAATCATACCCAAAACAAACTGGCGGTCAGAGGCAGGACGAATCGGAACCCACTCCTCCGCTTTCGCCGCTGAGGTAGACAAACGGGGTTCAACGCAAACAACGCGCATACCTCGCTCACGAGCATCTGCCATGTGACCCTGGGCGGCACCAACGTGCAAATGAGATGAAAAACCGTCGCCGCCGCCAATCTGCAACCAGTAGTTACAGTACTTGTAATCGCCCACACCGGCAAATGCGGAATTGTAAATACCGGCAGTAATGTGGTAGGCGCCGCCGCAATAAGTGCCGACAACGTGAAACTGGTTCGCACTGCCCACGCAGGCAGACCAGGCCCACAGATATATCTTCTGGAAATCCGTGATCGAAGCGACGAACTCCCGGGGGTCCTTGTCGACACAGGCCTTGACCTTCTCGGCAACCGTGCTCATCGCCTCCTCCCAGGAAATCTCCACCCAGCCGGGATCCTCGTTCGGACCCTTCCTCGGATTGGTGCGCTTCACGGGATGCGTCAAACGATAGGGATCATACGTACGCAAAATGCCCGTCACACCCTTCGTACAGAGCTTGCCGCGGTTGGACGGGGAAGTGGGATCCCCCTCGATCTTGTTGATAACCCCCTCAGGAGTCACGTGACAATCAATCGCGCAAGTATGAAGACACATCTTGCACGTGCTCTTGATCCACTTCCCAGGCTTCATGGAATTGGCCCGAGCCTGGGTCTCCACCCTCAGTTTCTCTCTCAATGTCATACCCTCCTTTTCAACAACATTGGTTCATTACCCCCACGGGCATCCAAATGCATGCCCACATAAACGCAGTGAAGAAAAAGAAAAACCCCACTCACATCGCCAAACATGAGTGGGGCTGAATCATCGGTCCTTTTGCAGCAGTCCTGTAAATTGTATGTGTAACGCTCTTCCCGGTCTCGTCCGGTTTGATCGTTCCGATCCTGACGAAAAATCCGTTCTCCACACCTTCCATGGCCCCGTCCCCGTTGATTACCTTCTCCAGAAAAGGATTCTGATTCTATCTACGGCAATCCCCCGCGAGCTTCCCGGATCCCCCAAAGACACTGACAACCACCCTTTCTAAGGTGGCCTAAAAAAGACCCACTTTTGACTATCAATTTTATTTCACCCTGTCAACACAATTTTGGCGCCCACTTTAAATTAATTATTTTTGTCCCCGCCCTACCGACCAGAACTCCGCATCGGGCCCCGCGTCCCCGGACGGGTTATCGCACAAAATCGAACGCATCGGGTATATGCGTAATTTTTTCTTCACCCGATGTCGTGACAATGGACACGACATCGAACCGGGCCCGGCGACCGTGAAGCGTCTTCTCCGTCAGATAATGAAGGGCCACCGTCGATATTTTCCTCTGTTTCGCCCGCCCAACCGATTCTTCCGGCATTCCGAAAATATCGCTCTTCCGGCTTTTCACCTCCACAAACACAAGGGTATCCCCATCCCGGGCGATCAGATCGATCTCTCCGTAACGGCAACGATAATCGCGTTCCAGAATCTGATAACCCTTTCTTGCAAGATATCTCAGGGCTATCTCCTCGCCGCGACGACCGAGATCCCGGGTCGATGAATCAATCATGACTGATGAAATCAAATTCTTCGTTCAAGGACGCCTTGCCCGATTCAGCGCAATGAAAGGAGAGGCGATGAATTTTACAGGGACCATGTTGACGGAGGGCCGACCGGTGTTGGGCGGTGCCATACCCCTTGTTCTTGCTGAAGTGGTAACATGGAAACTGGCGATGGTACATTTCCATAATCCGGTCCCGGGATACCTTTGCAATGATGGAGGCAGCGGCGATGGAAATGCTCAGACGGTCACCCTTGACAAGGCTCTCCTGAGATACGGCAATGGGGATGCGCTGGTTCCCATCGACAAGGACAAAGTCGGGCGGGATCGATAATGCCGCCAAGGCGTCTCCCATGGCCATCCAAGTCGCCCTGAGTATGTTGACCCGATCGATGACGGCCGCCTCGACCACTCCGACACCAACGGACAGCGCATGCTCCCGGATCAGGTCATGGACGGCATCCCTTTGGCGGGCCGTCATCTGTTTGGAATCCTTTATATCAGAATTTTTGTATCCCTGAGGCAAAATGACAGCCGCCGCAACGACCGGCCCGGCCAACGGACCCCTGCCCGCCTCATCAACACCCGCGACCACCTTGGCGCCGCGTTTGTAAGCCAGCAACTCAAATTGATCCATAACAGCAAAAACGGTATGTGATTCAGGATACCCTAAAAAACCAGAGCGGGTTAATACCCGCTCTCCAGATCCAACTCATCTGACGAACTGAAAAAACATCGGGAAAGGCGACCATCCGGTTACTCAGGACTTTCTCAGCTCCTCGATTCTGGCTTTCTTACCCCGCAATTTGCGCAGGTAATATAGGCGGGAACGCCTCACGCGTCCGCGCGTCACCAGTTCAATGCGTTCGATCGTCGGAGAGTGCAACGGAAAAGTCTTCTCCACGCCAACCCCGTAGGAAACCTTGCGGACCGTAAAGGTCGCCCGGCTGGTTCCCTGACGCCTGCGGATAACGACCCCCTCATAGGTCTGAATCCGTTGCTTCTGCCCTTCAATGATGCGCAGATAAACCTTGACCGTATCCCCTGCCCGAAACCGGGGAATATCTTGCCGCATCTGTTCCTTCTCCAGATACTCCACGACATCCATGAGAGAAATTCCTCCTCTGTATTGATCAATATCTTAAAATCCTTCGGATGATCGTTCTTCCCATCATCCCCGTGAATAATTTTCCGTGTCTTTATACGTTTTAATCCGGATTTTCAACCCTTTATTACACGTATTACACGTGAATTACATAAAAAATCATCTGCCCCACAGGCGGTCCAGAAAAATCGCTACCGCCGCACGAACGGGCAGATGGTTGTACGTCCCGTGACCCCGTATCGGCTCCAGCTGGAAGTCCGCCCTCTCCAATACTTCCCGGGCAAGCCCCCATCCGGTACCGAAAAGGAACAGAAAAGGCCCCTTTTCCAACCGCACCATTCCGCGCAGGGTTGCGACAGAAATACACGGACCGGTCAAATGCGCACCGGTGACAATGATCCTGGCATGGCGTCCCGTTCGACAATGGATATCATTCAGAACCCCGTCCAGGGATTCTTGCAACTCCACCAGAGAAAAAGCCTCTTTCCGGGAGGGGTTATGCACACTGCCAAATCCGGACTGCCAGTGGCGAAGAATCGCGTCCGCCAGTTTCCTCTGTCCCTCAATGGGTGTAGCAATGTAGAACCTTGCCACTCCAAACGTTCTGGCACACCGGGCAATATCATGAATGTCCGTATTGACAATGGATGTCACGGACACCCGACCTTTTTTATCGTAAACAGGTCCGTGTAAAAGCGCGATGTAAACCTTGCCCGCTTTCACTCGGGGTCCGTCTCAGTACTCATGGGTCAGCGATCTCAGAATTTCCTTTTCCTCTTCGGACAGACCGGCATTCCGGAGCAAATCCGGTCGGCGGATCAGGGTCCTGCGCAGAGATTCCTTCTTTCTCCACAAATCGATTTCCCGGTGGTTCCCGGAAAGAAGAACATCGGGGACCTTCCAGCCCTTGTATTCGGCGGGTCTCGTGTATTGCGGATACTCAAGCAAACCCGCGGCGAAGGACTCGGATACCACGGATTCGCTGTTGCCCAAAACACCTGGAACCAAACGACTCACCGCATCGACGATCACCATCGCCGAGAGTTCGCCCCCCGTCATGATGTAATCGCCAATCGATATCTCCCGATCCGTGAGATACTGACGTACCCGCTCGTCAACGCCTTCATAACGACCGCAAATCAGGACAATCCTGGAAAAGGAGGCGAGTTCCGAGGCAATCGTCTGGTTGAAACACTCCCCCTGCGGCGTCAGCAGGACAACCAGGGCATCTTCCCTTTTAACCGCATGCAAGGCACTCGCAATGGGGTCAACCTTCATGACCATACCGCACCCCCCCCCATAGGGCACGTCATCGGTCATACGATGCTTGTCGGAAGCATAGTCCCGAATGTTGTGCAGGGCTATTTCAATCAGCCCTCTTTCCTGAGCCCTTTTCAGAAGGCTCACATGAAAGGGCGACTCGAACATTTCCGGAAAAACGGAAAGGATGTCGAAACGGATCATGACCCGGCCTATAGACCCGCCAGGAGGCGGACCACCATGCGTTTTTCAGGGAGATCGATTTGAAGCACAACATCCGCGATGGCGGGTAAAAGAATCTCTCTCGCTTTGCCCCGGCAAACATAAACATCATGACTCCCCGTCGAAAAAATCTCTTTCACCTCCCCCAGCGACTCTCCCGCCTCCGTCACCACCTCCATGCCGATCACATCCCGCCAGTAGTACTCCCCTTCTTCCAGCGGAACCAAGGCATCCACCGTAACCAGGACCCCATTCCCGGCTAATGGACGGACAGACTCGGGGCTATCAATCCCCTCAAGGGAAAGAAAAAAAAACTTCCCTGCAAAGGTGATTTCCCGGAGCCGATAGGAATCATCCTTTCCTCCGGGGGTTCTGATGCAGATTTTTTCCGGGATTTTTCCCAGACTGTTTGATTCAAGATGAGAGATACAACGCATCTGCCCCTTCAGACCACGGGGCTTCAGGACCGTACCGATTTCAAACCAATCCATTTCTATTCTATGATCTCTAAAACGGTCCTTTTGTGAAGCTTGGTCGACGCGGCGCTCATGATGGTTCGCATGGCCTTTGCCGTTCTCCCCTGTTTGCCGATTACCTTTCCCAGATCCTCTTTCGCAACCCGCAGTTCGATAACGGAAGTCTGTTCGCCAACCACTTCGGAAACTTCGACTTTATCAGGATCGTCCACCAAAGATTGAGCCATGTATTTGATCAAGTCCTTCATTTCCACAACCTCCACGCATCTCTCACAGATTCAACATCCCTGGATAATTGACATCACCGACACAGCCATGGCTTTCTTTTCACTAACCGGATCCCTCAGAATAATCTTCTACGTGACGTTCGGGACCGCTTTTTTGATGAGTTGTGACACCGTGAGGGTCGGTTTCGCCCCCTTGGAGATCCAAGCGGAAATACGATCTCCTTTCAGGGAAATCTCCGCCGGTTCTGTTCTGGGGTTATAATGCCCGACGATCTCCAAAAACTCCCCATCCCGCGGAGACTCGGAATCCGCAACGACCACTCTGTAGAAAGGTTTCCCTTTCCTGCCCATACGGGCCAATCTGATTTTAACTGCCATGCCTCTCCCTACATACCTCCTGAAAATATAATATAATAACGCTTTGCATTCTTATCATGAAACGCCAATGATTAAAAGGGGAAAAGCCCTCTTTTCATCATTTTCAGTCCGTCTTTGCCCGACATTCGTTTCATCAGCTTTTTGATATCCGCGTAATTTTTCAATAGACGGTTCACATCCTGAACCGTGGTTCCGCTGCCCCGGGCAATTCTTTTTCTTCTCTGACCGCTGATAATCAGATGGTTCGAACGCTCCCCGAGAGTCATGGAGTCAATGATTGCGATGATTTTGATAATTTCCTTTTCGTCAGGTTGCATATTCCTGAGGTTTTTGATTTTTTTCATGCCGGGAATCATACCGAGAATATCGCTCAAGGAACCTATCTTGGAAATCTGCTTCAATTGATCACGGAAGTCTTCCAGGGTAAATTCATTTTTCCGGATCTTTCTTTCCAGATCCTTGGCATAGCGTTCATCGACCGCCGTCTGGGCCTTTTCCACCAGGGTCAGGATATCCCCCATCCCCAAGATACGTGAAGCCATCCGATCCGGATAGAATACCTCCAGGGCATCGACCTTCTCCCCCATACCCACAAACTTGATGGGTTTGCCCATCACGGCTTTCAGTGAAAGAGCCGCTCCGCCTCGGGCATCACCGTCCATCTTGGTCATGATGACCCCATCGATGCCCAGTATTTCGTTGAACTTCCCGGCAACATTCACCGCGTCCTGACCGGTCATGGCATCGGCAACGAAAAGGATTTCCGAAGGCTGAATCATTCCTTTTATTTTTTTCAGTTCATCCATCATTTCCGCGTCGATGTGCAAGCGTCCCGCCGTATCGACAATGACGACTTCGAATCCGTCCCGCCTGGCCGTTTCCACCGCCTGAACGCTGATATCGACGGGATCGCGCAAGTCCTCTGTATCGAAAACACCGATGGCGTTTTTTTCTGCAAGCAGTTTCAACTGCTCCGCCGCAGCCGGCCGGTAAACGTCGGCGGAAACAAGATACACCCGCTTCCCCTGATTTTTCAGGTACCGGGCCAGCTTCACCGCCGTCGTGGTTTTTCCGCACCCCTGAAGGCCGACCAGCATAACCGACGCGGGGAAACGATTTCCGAAACGGATTTGACTGCTTCCACCGCCCATCAGTTCCACAAGGCGCTCGTGGACGATCTTGACGATCTGCTGACCAGGGGTGATGCTGTCGATGACTTCCTGGCCGACAGCCCGAACCCGCACATCCTCGATGAAGCTTTTCACCACTTTAAAGTTGACATCCGCTTCCAGGAGAGCCATGCGGATTTCCTTCAAGGACTCTCTTATATTTTCCTCGTCCAGGCGCCCCTTGCTTTTGAGCTTCTTGAAAACGGACTCCAGCTTTTCCGTCAGATTTTCGAACATACCTTTTTACCTCTGGATTCGGACAACCGACTTGTTTCCCCTGAGTGCCCGATCAACTTTATCGGCTATGACCTGTGCCTCGCCTCTGTCGTCGAAATCCGGCAACAGAACACGATACCAGGTTCCCTTATCGGGAATCTCCACGGCGACGATCCTGGCCTGAAAACCGATTCCCCCCAGCTCCTTAACCACGTCTTCCGCAATCCCCCTGTTCCGGCAGGATGTAACCTGAACCACATATTTATCTTTCTCGCCGCCGGCCGCTTTCCTCCTATCGACCGGTTCTTCCCTCTTCGCCGAAACCGCTTTCCCCATCGCCCCGTCCTCCCCCTTTCCCGCCAGCGTAACCGGGGGTAACGCCTTCTGCTTGGGCTGCTCCCGGTCACGCAACACATCCTTCACTGTATGGACAGATGCCGAATCGCCGGGGAGGACAGGCGCCGGAGCCGCATGACGAGGGATCGTCCCCGAGTCTTTCGCAATCCCCTTTGCGGGTTGCTTCTCCGTTTTTATCACCACGGCCGGCGGTATTTTTTCAACGTCATCAAATCCCAGCCGTTGCATAAATTTCACCGGCAACCGCCGCGATATCATCTCCGGATATGTTTCCAGATCGTTCCCGACAACAACACCGAACAGGAATGCGGCAAATAAAAGAGCGGACATGCAAAAAATCAGCGTGAACAGTCCAAGTTTCCGTAATTTCAGTTCAAAATGACGTGTGTTGTCGGAAGCCATGGAGCCTTTTCCTCCGCAATCTCATGCATGTGAAACAACGGCAGACACACTGGATTTTCGACGGAAGGACTTTACATTCTTTCAGGAGCCGAAACCCCCAGTACACCCAGTGCGTTGGCGAATATGGTCCGGATCGATTTCACGAGAAACAACCTTGCCGTGCTTTGGGAACGATCCTCCGTCAAGACCTTGTTTTTGTTGTAATAGCTGTGGAACTGCCCGGCCAGGTCATTCAAATAGAAAGTCAACCGATGGGGTTCCAGAGTCGATGCCGCGCTTTCCACCACCTCGGGGAAAGTCAACAGGGTCTTCACCAGAGCAATCTCTTCGGGTATCCCGATAGCGGACAGGTCCACATCCTGATAAGAGGGAATGGCGTAACCCCGCTCTTCCGCAAGGCGCAGGATACTGCAAATCCTTGCGTGGGCATACTGTACATAATAAACCGGGTTTTCATTGGACTGCTGCTTGGCAATTTCAAGATCGAAATCCAGATGGCTGTCGGAACGTCTCATCAAGAAATTGTAACGGGCGGCATCCTTGCCGACTTCGTCGATCACCTCGCGCAGGGTATCGAACTGACCGGACCGGGTCGACATCGCCACTGGCTTGCCTTCCCGCAACAGGTTTACAAGCTGCACCAAAACGACCCGCAGAGCTTCCCTGGGGTAGCCCAGCGCTTGAACGCAGGCCTGCATGCGTGGAATGTAGCCATGATGATCGGCGCCCCAGATATCGATCAACGTATCAAACCCCCTTTCAAACTTATTCTTGTGGTAGGCGATATCAGCGGCGAAATAAGTCGGCTCCCCGTTTTGGCGGATCACAACACGGTCCTTTTCATCGCCGAATCGCGTTGTCCTGAACCAAGAGGTGTCGTCATCCCGATAGATAAAATCCTCTGCCTCCAGTTCTCGGAGCAGTGTCATGACACCATCATCCCTATAGAGTTCCCGTTCGCTGAAATATCGGTCGAACGACACACCGAAAACACGTAAATCCTCCCGGATCCCCTCCAGAATCGCCTGGGCGGCGAAATCCGTGAGCGTCCCAATCAACTCTTCTTCCGGCTTGTCGAGTATCGACCTGCCCTCTCTTTTCAGGATCTCGCCGGCCAATTCTTTTATATAATCGCCCTTATAACAAGTTTCCGGGAAATCCACGACCTCGCCCAACAATTCCCTCACGCGAAGATAGACGGATTTTCCCAAATTGTTCATCTGATTCCCCGCATCGTTGATGTAATATTCACGCGATACGAAATAACCACAGGCCTCCAGCAGCCTCGCCAGCACATCCCCCACGACAGCCCCACGGGCGTGCCCGATGTGAAGGGGGCCCGTCGGGTTGGCGCTCACAAATTCAATCTGAACCTTCTTTCCACGGCCCAGATCGGTTTGACCGTAATCGCCCCCTTTTCGATCAATGGCCTCAAGCAGGCTCGGCCAGACCGACTCCCGGACGAAGAAATTGATGAATCCAGGACCCGCAATTTCAATCCTTTCGATGACCCCTTCCGTGTCGAAATGATTCTTGATGTGCTCCGCGATCCTACGGGGATTTTCCTTTGTCATGGACGCAAGCACCATCGCCACATTGGTCGCGAAATCTCCATGTTTTTTGTCTTTTGTCGCCTCCACCTCGATGAAAGGCACCTCAACACCGGGGAATCCTTGTCCTGCACATTTCTTCAATGCCCTGTCAATCGATTGGGCAATTGTTTTTCGTAATGAAACGACCACTTCGCAGACCTCTGATAAAAAAAGTGACAAGTAACATCCTGGCATTACTTGTCACGGTATTGACTTCAGTTCACATACCCGAAAGGCTTCACTAAACCTGAATCAGGCCGTCTCGGCACATCCAGGAGACGCTACCCCTTTTCCCTGTATTTACGTTCAGCCTCATCGACATCCTTATCCTTGATGGACAAATCCCTTGTATAATCAGGGCAATGTACACGCCCCATCGCATCGGTCGAAACACTGTATTTTTTCTGGCAGTTTTCCCTCCACGCGCAAATGGAGCAATACCGCCTCTCCGTTCCCATGACCCACCTCGTGAAAATTGATATGAACAGACTGTTGCGTTTGTACAACCAGAGGTGCTGAAAAGTCAAGGTCTTTCCTCCCATTCTCCTTCCTGAAACCGGCAATCATTTCAGGGTGAAGAGGAAGGGGCGCCTTGTATAAGGAAGTTCCTATTTTACCCTGCTTTATCAGGACGTCAAAAAAAGGTACTGAAGAAACAGGTCCCCGAAGAAAAAATACGACACCGCCCCAATGGCGAGAAAAGGGCCGAAAGGAACCGCATATTTCATACCCTGCCCCCGGAGAAGCATTATGGCAATGCCCGCAACGGCCCCCGTTAATGAACTGCAAAGAACAATGAAAAAAAGGGCCTTCCACCCGAAAAAAGCGCCCATCATGGCCAGAAGCTTGATATCGCCGCCGCCCATCCCCTCGCGCTTTGTCAGCCATTCATACCCAACGGCGATTATGTAAAGGAGCCCGCCACCGACCAGAATGCCGAGAAGGGATTCAAGAAAGGGGATACCCATCACGAAAACCGCCGCCAGAAAGCAAAGCGGAATCCCCGGGAGGCTGATCACATCCGGAATGATCTGATAATCGATATCGATAAACGTGATCACGACCAGGGAGGCCGTAAAGAGAAAGGCGCAGGCCCCCTGCAGGGAAAATCCGTATTTCCAGTAAAGCAGCATGGCCAGTGCCGACGTCAGTGCCTCAACCAGGGGATAACGGGGGGAAATGGGCACGCCACAGTCCCGGCAACGCCCCCGCAGCATCAGCCAGCTGATAATGGGCACATTGTCAAAGAAACGAATCGGGCGTGAGCAAGCCGGGCAGTGAGATGGGGGAAAAATGACGGATTCTTCCCGGGGGATACGCCAGATGCAGACGTTCAAAAAACTGCCGATGATCGTCCCGATCACACCAACAATCGCCGCCCCAATGATATTCATGATCGACCATCCCTTTCGAAAGGAAATCGTCCTGGGACACAAAAAGCCCGATAATGCAAATCAGAATATGGTTGAAAAGCGTGCAACCATCCGGCCTTATCGCCAAACAATTAATCGGGGCAGGCGGTTTCTCCCAAGAGAAAACCCTCCCGGCCTTTCAGTCACAAAGGCGGTAATAGGTTCCCTCAGCACAGGCCTTGCAGAGAATCCGGTCGTCTCGGTATGCTTCCCGCATATCCTGAACATATTCACCGCACTGATCACACTGAACCCGTCGGAGCGGCCTGCCCGGCATGTCTTCGGGAGAAATGTCAACCTGAACCGGCATCACGTCAAAAAGCTGCGCCGGGGGCATGGCCATGTAGGTCTGAATCTGCGCTTCATAGCGATCATCGATATCGGGGAATAATTCCTTCGCCTTTTCCCGTGTGTCCTCACGGGCAACAATCCGGACCGCCGTTCCCGAATCAATATTGATAAAAGTGGCCGCCATTTTTCCGTAATCGCAAAATTTCATCGTCCGGTGCCCCAGGCTGCACCCGCTGACGGACTGGATGGCGTCGGTGGCGCAACGGTCCATTTCGACATAAACGATCAGGTTCCTGGTACGGCCTTCTTTCTGAAAACCCACGCCGACCATCTCCATGCCGAGCATGGCCATTTTAACGCCCAGAACCTGACCCGGACAAAGGTGCCCATGTATTTTAATGGATCTTTCCAGCAGTTCATGAAAATTCATTGTCATCATCCTTCGTGCAAACCGCGTACACGCGTCATTACAGGGAACCGGCCATGGCTTCCATATACCGTATATACTGGGTCTAATCGACTGGGGAAACCTTTCGTTATTTTGAGTACCCGTCCCCCCTGTCCAGACGTTGCGCTTCTAACATCGAACCGGCGTATCGTCAAGACGGTTTTCCGAATTTATTTGATCCCTTTTCTTCCTGTTTGTGCTATAAGCCACCTGAAATTTCTCGGACGGAAGGCTGAGCTTCCAAGGTATAAATCCAGCGCAATTTTTGAAACCCCTCCATGAGGACTACCGTTCCGGCATGTCACAGCCCTTCGGAGTATCGTTTCCGTCCGGATATTATCACTGAATGGCATCAAGGGGTGAGAAAAGGACAAGTACGACTCATGACAGACGATCAACAATACCCGCTGACCTCCCTGAAGGAAGGAGAGGAAGGAATCATTCAATTCATTTCCGGTGGAGGATCCCTTCTGAGCAGGCTGGCCGGCATGGGCATTGCCACGGCGATTCGCATCAAGGTACTGAGGAACAGCTCGAATTTATTCGTTGTGCAGGTGGCTGAGACCAGACTCGCATTGGGCAGAGGCGAGGCTTCCAAAATAATTGTCAGGAAAATTGGAGCCCTTCCATCGACAGGGTCTCACAGCAAACAGAAAGAAGAAAATGTTCTTCTCTTCGCCCTTGCCGGTCAGCCAAATGTCGGCAAATCAACGGTATTCAACATCCTGACGGGACTTTCACAGCATGTAGGAAACTGGCCTGGCAAAACGGTGGAAAAA
>JAAYKM010000080.1 GCA_012522415.1 Deltaproteobacteria bacterium
ATTGTATCTCTTGCGGTGCTTGTGAGGATTTGTGTCCCGTGGGGGCCATCAGCGAGGGAAGTGACCAATACGTGATCGACGCGGGCAAATGCACCGACTGCGGAGATTGCGCTGAGAGCTGTCCCGTCGATGCAATCAAAGGAGAGAAGAAATAGGCGACAGCGAATAAAAACGGCGATCGAGGGGAAACTTTGCCGGCACAGCGCTGTGTTTCGGAACGGGTTTCCCCTTTTTTTTGGCGAAGCGGGGGGTGTAGGGAGACATCCATGGCGCATTTTATCACTTTTGAAGGCGGGGAAGGTTCGGGTAAGACAACTCAGGTCAGGCAGGCGGGCGAGTTTCTGCGGCAACGGGGCATTCCCTTCCTGCTTACGGAAGAACCCGGCGGTACCTCCCTGGGTTTGAAAATAAGAGAACTGTTGCTTCAGCGTCATGCCATCTCTATTTCCGCCCTGGCGGAATTGCTTTTGTTCGAGGCATCCCGTTGTCAGCATGTGGAAACCGTAATCCGCCCGGCCCTGCGGGCGGGAAAGGTCGTTTTATGTGACCGGTATACGGATGCAACGATTGCCTACCAGGGATTCGGCCGGAGCCTCTGTCCCGATCGGATCCGTTTTCTCAATGACCTTGCTACGGATTCGCTCAAGCCTGACTGGACCTTTCTTTTAGACGTCCCCGCCGAAACCGGACTGGCGCGGGCGATACAGAGAATGAATCTTGAGGAGCACCTCCCCAAAGAAGATCGTTTCGAACAGGAGACCCTCGCCTTCCATCAGAGGGTCCGCGACGGCTACCGCACGCTGGCCCAAGCGGAACCCAAACGTTTTATCGTTCTGGATGGAACGAAGCCTGTTGACGAACTCCATCAGGAAATTTGTTCCCGGATTGAAGTGTGGGCTGGAGAGAAACCTGATGTCATTTAAAAACATCCACGGACATGAGCGACAGGTCCGTTTCCTGTTGATGACTCTGGAACGGAAACGTATGCCTCATGCCTACCTCTTTTCCGGCATGACCGGTGTGGGGAAGCGCTCCGTCGCCTTAGAACTGGCCAAAGTAATCAACTGCGCGGACAAAGCGAGTCCGGCAGATGCCTGCGACCGCTGTCCTTCCTGCCTGAAGATGACTCAGGGGAATCACCCCGATTTCGTCAGCATTGAACCCGAAGGGCAGTTCGTTCGCATCGAATCCATTCGGAGCATGCAAAATCAGATGCAGTTCGCCCCCCTGGAGGGGCCATACCGCATCGTTGTCGTCAACGATGCGGACAAAATGCACATCACGTCTGCCAACGCCCTCTTGAAAACCCTGGAGGAACCGCCACCGAGGAACCTTCTGGTCCTGATCACGGCAAATCCAAACGGCCTTCCTCGCACCATCCTTTCCCGCTGTCAGCGGATTCATTTTCCCCCCCTTGGCCGCGAAGTCATAGCGTCTCACTTCGTGAAACAACATGGCTCGACCGATGCGGACGCATCCATGATCGCCGGGACTTCCGGCGGCAACCTGGCCAGGGCGATCGAAATGGTTCAGGAGGATTTCAAATCCCTCCGAGATCGCACCATGGAGGATCTCACAGCAATCCATGACAAAAACATGATGAAAATGCTAACCTTTACCAATAATTTCGGAAAGGATCGGACAGACATCGTCCGAAAACTGGACATCATCCAGTCCTGTTACCGTGATGCCCTGGTCTACCGGGAGACGGGCAAGGAACGTTCCCTCCTGAACCGGGATCGAATGGACATAATCGAACCCTTGTCCCGCCGGTTCGATGGGAAGCGCCTCCTGGAACACCTACGTACGGTGGGACAGGCGCTTCAGGCCATTGACCGGAACGCCAATAAAGCGTTGACTTTGGAGGCAATGATGTTTAAACTCGTGCATCAGTAGTGGCAGGAGGCATAGTTTTTGAAGGATATCGTAGGGGTAAAGTTTCGCAGAGAAGGAAAGATCTATTGGTTTGCATCCCCTTTTCCCACCCTCAAGAAAGACATCCAGGTCATCGTCGAAACAGAAAGCGGTCTCGCCCTGGGCTCGGTTATAACCGAAGTCAGATCCGTTCCCGATGAGGAAGCACCGCCGGACCTGAAGCCGGTGATTCGGGAATTCACCGAATTGGATCATCCCACCCAGGAGGAAAACCGCAAACTCGAACAAAATGCGAAAACTTACTTCAATGACCGCATTCGAGTTCGTTCCCTGCCCATGAAGCTTATCGATGTGGAGTGTTTTTTCGATAAAAGCAAAATCGTATTTTACTTCACCGCGGACAATCGGGTTGATTTTCGTGACCTCGTCAAGGACCTGGTGCAGAAGTTCCGGATCAAAATTGAACTCCGCCAGATCGGGGCCCGCCAAGAAGCCCGCATGATCAAGGGACTCGGCATCTGCGGGCGGGAGGTCTGTTGCGCGACATTGTTGCACAACCTGGAACGCGTTACGGTCAAGATGGCGAAAGAACAGAATATATCCCTCAATCCGGAAAAAATTTCGGGACTTTGCGGACGCCTGATGTGCTGTCTCGCCTTTGAGTATGACACCTATATCGATATGAAGAAAAACCTGCCCAAACGGGGCAAGATCATCGACACCCCCGAGGGAAAAGGCAAGGTCGTCCGTCAGAATGTGCCTCAGGGTGAAGTGGCTGTCCTACTGGAAGACGGCACCGAGGTCGCCGTAAGCATGAAAAGGAAGTCCAAAACGCGATAATCGCCACTCCCCGGATGCGGAAAGGCCCAGAAACATGGATAAAGTATTTTATGTAACGACACCCATTTATTACGTCAACGCATCTCCTCGCATCGGCCATGCCTACACAACCATCGTTGCCGACGTGATGGCGCGTTATTACCGTATGAACGGCTACAGGACTTTTTTTCTGACGGGCACCGACGAACACGGTGACAAGATCGCCGAAGCGGCACAAAAAGCGGGCATCAGCCCCAAGGCCTATGCCGACGACATCAGCGCCCAGTTCCGCGCACTGTGGCCCGAATTATCCGTAACAAATGACCACTTTATACGAACAACGGATAAAAACCACATCGAGACGGTGACAAGAATCCTTCAGCAGGTCTACGATCAGGGGGACATCTACTTCGGCAGCTATGAAGGGTACTATTGCGTCGGATGCGAACGGTTCTACATGGAAAAGGAACTGGTGGACGGGAAATGCCCCGATCACGAAACGAAACCGGAATTCCGTAAGGAAAGCAACTACTTTTTCCGGATGAACAAATATCAGGCATGGTTGATTCAGTATATCCAGGACCATCCCGACTTCATCCGGCCCGAACGATACCGAAACGAGGCCCTGGCCTTTTTACGGGACCCCCTGGAGGACCTCTGCATTTCCCGGCCCAAAAGCCGCCTCACCTGGGGCATCACCCTCCCTTTCGACGAAAACTACGTCACCTATGTCTGGTTTGACGCTCTGATCAACTACATCACGGGAATCGGCTACCCTGACGGAGCAGACTTCCCTGTTTTCTGGCCCGCGGCCCAGCACCTGATCGCCAAGGACATTCTCAAACCGCACGGTATATACTGGCCCACGATGCTCAAAGCCGCCGGAATCGAACCCTTCAGGCATCTCAATGTTCACGGTTACTGGAATGTCGATCAGAGCAAGATGTCGAAAAGCCTGGGAAATGTGGTAAAGCCTCTGGAACTGAAAGACAAATACGGGCTCGACGCTTTCCGCTATTATCTGCTGCGGGATATGGTCTTCGGTCTTGACTCCAGCTTCAGCGAAGAAAGTTTTGTTCAGCGAACCAACGCCGATCTGGCGAACGATCTCGGGAATCTGGTCAGCCGGGTGATTGCCATGACAGTGAAGTATTTCGACGGCAAGGTGCCCGCCCCCTCTCAGACGGAACCGATCGATCAGGCCCTGATCGAAACGGGCGCACGTGTTGTCCGGGAATCCTCCGCTTTCTTTGAGGACCTGGCCTTCCACAAAAGCCTGATGGCGATCTGGGAATTGATCAGCACCGCCAACAAGTACATCGTCGAACAGGAACCCTGGAGCCTGGCCAGGGATCCGGCACGCCGGGAAAGGCTCGGCACCCTTCTCTATCACCTCCTGGAAGCCCTTCGGACCGTAGCGGTCCTCATCACACCCTACATGCCCAGAACGGCGGACAAGATCCTGGAGCAACTCGGCATCACCGATGCGGGCCGCCGGGATTTCGCCACCCTCACCTCCTGGGGAGGATTAACGGCGGGCACGATCCTGAAACCCGGGGAAACACTCTTCCCGCGGATCGAACTCAAAAAGAAAAGCCCGACTACGCCGCCCCCATCCAAACCGGAAGCGCAGCCCATGAAAGCGGAAATTGACTACGCCGATTTCGAGAAGGTCGATCTCAGGGTCGCCACGATCCTCCAGGCCGAGGCAGTACCGAAGTCAAACAAGCTGCTGAAACTGCTGGTCGATATCGGAGAAAAGCGAACCATCGTGGCGGGCATTGCCAAAGCGTATAAACCGGAGGAATTGGTAGGAAAAAAGGTCGTCGTCGTGGCGAATCTCAAGCCGGCAAAACTCATGGGTGTGGAATCCCGGGGGATGATTCTCGCGACGGATACCACGGACAGCCTCACAATCCTGACCTTTGACCGGGAACCGGAAACGGGCGGCCGTGTCCGCTAGCGACTGACGGAGACTGCGCGACGCAGAACCCTTCATCTCGGGCAGGATCTGTTGTTCCTGAAAATCACGAGGCGTTTCTCCCGTTGGCATGTTTGTGTTATCCCGTTTCGTACGCGTCTCAGCACCTTCCTGTCTTCACCCCGCTTTCTCCATGAAAGCCCGCGTTCACATCCCGTCCGCTCATGTTCTGCAGTGTGGCAATCCTCTGTGCCAGCGGCGGGTGGGAATAGTAAAACCACGCGTAAAACGGGTGGGGATGGAGGTTGGCCAGGTTGTCCTTCGCCAGGCGTTTCATCGCCCGGGCCAGATCCTCCCCCGTACCGATCATGTCCACCGCAAAACGGTCGGCCTCTTGTTCATATTTGCGTGATATCACGGCCATAAATGGCTTGAGAAAAAAGAACAGGGGCTTCACAAGCAGAAAAACGAGGAACAGGCCCGCATAAGGCGCCTGCGGGGGAAAGCCGAAGGTCCGGTATAAAAGGGGCCACTCGAGGAGCAGGAAAGAGCCCCCCAGAATGAACAAGGCAACACATTCCATGGTGACAATCTGCTTCAGGACATGCTTTTTCTTCCAGTGGCCGATCTCATGGCCCAGGATGGACAGAATTTCTCCCCGGTCATGAACTTCCACGAGGGTATCGTAGAGAACGATGCGTTTCGTGCGCCCCAGACCGGTGAAATAGGCGTTGGTGTGGCGGCTTCTTTTGCCGGCGTCCACCTGAAAAACGCCCTTGGCCCGGATACCCGCCTGTTCCGCCAGGGCCATGATCCGGTCCCGGAGTGCTCCATCCTGAACGGGGACATACCTGTTGAAAAGAGGGGCAATCAGCACCGGGTAGAGCCAGGACAGGAGCAGTTGCAAAAGAGAAAAGGCAACCCAGGCCCAGAGCCACCAGGTATTCGGCAATTGACGCAACAAAATGAACAGAACCGTCATGAAAATGACCATCAGGCACACGGAAATCACTGTAGTCTTGAAAAGATCGGCCAACCACAGTCTGACGGTTATGGTGGAAAACCCATACTTCTTTTCGATGACAAAGGTCCGGTAGAAATCGAGGGGGATTTGCAAAACCGTGCCGCCCAAAAGGAGAATGAGCCAGAAAAGATTCCCCCGCAGGACAAAGGCCAAGTCAAGCGACTCGACCTGGGAAACCAGCCAGGAAAAAGATCCCGTCAGGAGCAAGGACAGCACAAGAGCATCGGTGAGGAAATCCTCGACATGGCCGAAACGGGCGAGGGAGACGGTGTAATCCCGCATCCGACCGAGGGTGCCCTGATCGATCTCTCCGGCAAAAACCCCGGGAATCTCCGCGCCATGTCTCGTTAAATACGCGATATTCAGCCTGGACAGAAACCACTTCACGAAGAGCCTGAGGCCCAGTATCATCAGAAAAACCAGCAACAGGACATTCCATTCGATCATTGCCGTCCCCAGAATAGGCTATGAAGACCAATTTCTAAAAAATCAGCGGAAAAAACACTGCCACAAAATACCATACCCCGGAAATTGTTTTGCCTGATCATCCAGCACCTACTGAACCGCTACATCGTATTGTGAGGCGATAGGTGATATTCAAGCACGCATGCTCCCCAAGAATGGCCTGGACAATCCTTTCATCGCCTGATTTATCCGCGGACTGTGGGAAACACCCTCATCACGGGCCGCCCGTTCGGACCGATACCCCGGTGGCTACCGGGGTGCCATCGGGATTAAGCGTACCGCTCAAAGCAGAGGGGGGGATGTTCCAATCAGGTTGGAAGGGTTCAGTACACCGGATTTTACTACGAAGCCAGGACCTGTAAATCCTTGGCCTAAATCCGGGCATTATCGGCTTTCGTGGAGGCCCGATCCGTGAGTTCGGAGCAAGCGCCACCGGCAATCGCCCATAAGTAAAGGCTTGCCGTGGAAGCATAGGGGGAATAAAGCTGTTTGTACCGGGAAAAAAGTCGCGGGGTAATCTTCCGATGACCGTATAACATGCGCAAACCACGGTGAATCCCAAAATCACCCCAGCTCAAAATATCGGGGCGCTGCATGGAAAAAAGCATGATCATCTCCGCCGTCCAGACTCCCACGCCCTTGAGACGAACAAGCGTCTCGCATACCTCTTCTTCGGGCATCGCCGCCAATGCTGGCAGGTCAACACGTCCGTTCAGAATTTGCTCGGCCATATCTTTTATGTAAAGGGCCTTCCTTCCCGATATGCCGAAAGCGCGCAGTTCCTGAACACACAGTTGATTGATCGATTGCGGATCCATCGGACGGATCCCGTTTCGCATCCTGTTCCAGATTGACGTTTGGGCTTTTGTGGATATCTGCTGGCCCACGATCGATTTAACGAGAGCCGCGAATATATCGGAGGTAATTTCACGATTAATCTTGCCGATGCGATCAATCGCCTCCCCTAAAATCGGATCACGTGATTTCAGGTGTTCAATTTCTTTTTCCCCGTAAAAGAAATAATTTCTTTGGAGGTTTGATTTTTCCAGGTCCAGCAGGTACTGCTTGATGGGAAGCCCCCCGGCATAACCGGTTAAGCTGCCGTCATACCCCACGACACGATGGCAGGGGACAACGATCGCGATGGGGTTGCGGTTGTTGGCCATTCCTACCGCTCTGCACGCCTTCGGATTGCCAACCCCGACGGCAATTTCTTTGTAGCTGCGTGTTTCGCCATATGGGATTTCCCGTAAAGCCTGCCATACCGATTGCTGAAATACCGTGCCCTTCAATAAAAGGGGAACGGTAAAATCTTTTCTGCTCCCGCTGAAATATTCGGACAGCTGACGGCCCGTCTCCTTGATCAAGGGCGTCTCCGCATTGTCATATCCGGCCAAGGAACGGTCCTCCCCAGCAAAGCCTATGTGTATAATTGCGTGTTCTTCTTCAACAATCCAGAGTTTTCCGATGGGAAAATCATAATGCCACCTTTTTTTCATCGTATTCTCCTCATATCGTCGGCACAAGCCACATCTTCTTTTCCTTACGCCTCGTAAACCTGAAGCAACGCCTGAAATGATTATTTCGTCCCCTGGAGCATTTTCTCTTTTTCCGCAAGTTTCTTTCTTATTTCCGGAATCGCAGCCAAGGCGGCTTTCTCTCCTTCCATAATGGCAAGGTTTTTCTGATCAAAATCGGTCGCCCCGATTTGACCGACCTTCGGCCGGATGATCACATCGGCCCGGGCCAGTTCCTGTTCCCCCAGTTTTTGTCCCATAATGACGATCGATTGCCCGACCACGCCCAGCGGGCTGCGGCCGGCGCTGCTGTCTTTTGCTTTTCGGGAAATATCCACGGCGATAACCAAGGTTCCACCCAATTCCCGAGCGGCATCCACGGGTACCGGGCTTACGACACCGCCATCGACATATTTTTTGCCCAGTATCTCAGCAGGTTCGAAAACCCCCGGTATGCTACAGGATGCGCGGACGGCCAAGCCGGTATTACCGCGCACGAAATGAATTCTCTGCCCTGTACCCAACTCCGTGGCTACAGCGGCAAACGGCTTTCCCAGTTTTTCGAGAGGCCGCTGGCCAACCAGGCTGTTTACGTAATTCTGAAGTCTCAGTCCTTTCAGCAGACCTCCTGAAAGAAGGCTAAAGTCCCGGATTTTTGACTCATCCAGGTCAAAGGCCTTCTCCTGAAGGGTGAAAGCGTTCATGCCGCTGCAATAGAGGCTCCCGACAATACTGCCGGCACTTGTTCCGGAAACGACATCCGGCGCGAGGCCCTGAGATTCCAGCATTTTTATGACACCGATATGGGCGTATCCCTTGGCGGCACCCCCACCCAGCGCCAGCCCGATTTTTACTCCGGATGCTTGCGGCGGAGAAAGAGTTTTTCCTGGCGTCATTGAGCAGGCAAGCAAAAAACAGCCCAGCAAAACTGATAACAATACCCGGTACTTCATGCATCGACCTCTGAAAGGAATCCTCTGACCGTGGAGCCTGGAAACCGTCTTCCACAGCACCTAAAGCGACCGAAACCGCCATCGCTTGACCCTCGGGATGAGGCTCACTTTACGATCTGATGTATCTTACGTGAAAAGAGGACCGACCGCCAGTTTTTTTACGAATCCAATTGCGGTAGGGGCCCCAGCTCTTTCACAATTTACTATTGACACGCCCGCGCCTTATGTCCTATAGTCTGCGCGCCGAAAAACGGTATCCTAATCAATCACTTAATATTTTTCTCTTTCACCGCCGCGATCTGCATCATAATTTTCGCGGTAAGGAGAGGGGTTGTCATACCGAAGTTTCTTTGCAATGACAGGCAAAAGGAAGCGGGGGAAAGCAGGTTTGAAAACCCTCGGCTGTTTTGAATTTGAACTCTAACAATTGATTAAAAGATTATGAAGCTATTACAAACGACTTACATGGGGTTTACGCTGCGATCACCGATCATTGCCGGAAGTTCGGGCATGACCAAATCACTGAGAAATCTGGAGGAAATCGAAAAAAACGGTGCCGGTGCGGTGGTACTCAAATCACTGTTCGAAGAACAAATCCGGAACGATATAAAGAGAAATATTGCGGATTCTCATGATACGTACGCATATCCGGAGGCTTTTGATTATATCAGCAATTTCACGAAGGCCGGTGTCGTTGACGAGTATCTTACCCTGATCGGAGAGGCTAAAAAATCGATATCCATTCCGGTCATTGCCAGTATCAATTGTGTTTCGGGAACTGACTGGATTGAATATGCGAAAAGATTCGAGGATGCCGGCGCTGACGCCCTCGAATTGAATATTTTCATTCTACCGTCAGACTTGACAAAAAGTGCCGACGATACTGAAAAAACATACTTCGAGATCGTTGAAAACGTAAAAAAACAGACGTCCATCCCTATATCAGTCAAAATTGGTTACTATTTCACGAGCCTTGCCAAAACAGTTGTCACCTTGTCATGGACCGGGATTAAGGGTATCGTTTTGTTTAACAGGGCGTATTCCCCTGACATAAACATCGAAACCATGCAGATCAGCCCTCCCCACGTTTTCAGCTCTCCCGAGGAATCCGCTCTCCCTATGCGCTGGATCGCCCTGTTGTCCGACAGAACACATTGCGATCTCGCGGGCTCAACAGGGGTTCACACGGGCGAAGCCGCCGTAAAACTCATTCTTGCAGGCGCTTCGGCCGTTCAAGTGTGCAGTGTCCTGTACAAAAAGAAATTCTCCGCCATTGCTGAAATCAACGCTTTCATTGCAGACTGGATGAAGAAAAACAATTTTGAATCGATCGATGATTTTAAGGGGACAATGAGCTATAAAAACATCCCCAATCCCGCGGCCTATGAACGTGTGCAGTTCATGAAGTATTTCGCGGGGATCGAGTAACTTTTTCGGCTTCAGCACAAAACAGATGACCTTTACAGGTCGAGTTGCATAGCATCCTACAGGCGGCATATGTTACGCGGCTTTATCCAAATGCCGATGATTACTTCCCCTCCCGTCTAGTACAATAAGAACGAAAATTATTCGTGCCCTGTTGAAAAGGCCTGACCGAGACGGCCACAGCCTGCACCGCCGACATAGATCACGGCTGTCGGGACTGGTTATACCGGTAACAGTTCATCCACGGACCATTGGAAAAGAGGTTGTTCAATAACATATTCAAATGGTTACTATGTTTAGACCCGAATCTTTGGACGAAAGCGGACAGACGTCAGTGAAAATTTCCTTGAACACCGATTTTCGCAGACTTATTTGACACAAGATTTTCATCAACCACTCATGAAGCTAAATCACAGATAGCATAATAATACAAGCAGGTTACAATCGTAGATAATTGGCACAAACAAAAAATACCCTTAAAATATGACGTGATACTAAGGAAAATCGTCACAGTTATCATTGACAAGCTCTTGCAGCATAGAATCATAAGATGATTCTTTATAGCCACCTAACATCCAATCATTACAAGTAAATTTTCTCTGTACCCCAAAGGGTTGCCATAGAAAAGCAATTGGTGTATTTCTTTTATTACAATATGTAAATTGGCATTATTACCGTCATAGCTTATAGGGTGGAATGGGTCTTGCGGAAGAAGGATTTCCCGAGCTTTCCCGTCCAAGCCGCTTGAAGATCGGCCTGACCGTCAAAGAAGTGAAGACTCCCAAAAGGTCGGAAAGGGTTTCGGTAGCTCAAATGGATGGACAGCATCTACCCTGCGGGTCGGCAGGCGTTTTCTTGTTTGCGCCTTCCTTAAAGAGCTTCAATATACCCAAACTTGTTCGAGCTGCGGAACTCCCCGGCAGCAAGGTAAGTCCACCTGTCGGCTATCTGATGTCCTTTCTGACTATAACTCATTGGGACGGAGCGGTACGCCCATATGGAAAAACATGCTTTCGATCCCGGCCTGGGATTGTTTGCGGGTCTAAGCCCCTTACCCAAATATACAGTCATGTCCACGTATTCCTATTCTCTTTCTCTCTATTGGAGGCTTTACGGCCAAAAATTATGACGGTTACACGGGAAGGAATCCCAAATCAGGGAAAAGCGTAACCGTAAAACCGAACATATTGCCGTTCTTCAAAGTTGGTAAGGAATTGGGAGAGCGGGTGGATGGTTGGGTCGCAAAGATGTTGCCACAGAAGATGATAGCGAAGATGCATTTTACCCTGACATGCAAGAGGAGCTGCGCAGGCAAGCCGGCAAGAGTCCCCGATTCCGGGGTTGCAGTTTACTTGTTTTCACAAGGTGGGACATGAGGAGACAAAAATACGCTCATTCAATGGCGGGTAAACCCTGCCGGGAATGGCATCGTCTGGAAGATCATTTACTTGAAACGGCGAAGCTTGCGGGCACCTTTGCCGCTGAGTTCGGCGCCGGTGAGTGGGGGTATCTTGCCGGGTTGTGGTACGATCTGGGGAAATAAATATTAACAAGAAAGGATGCAGGAGGGATTGAAAAATGGAGCACAACTCATGACTGTTTACATAGCCCACAAAGATCAACTTCTTCATGAACACCTTAATAATGTTGCTGAACTTGCTAAAATGCATGCTGAAAAAATAGGGTTGGGGCCTTATGGTGAACTGCTGGGGCTTCTCCATGATTTCGGAAAATACAGCACTGAATTTCAAAAGTACATTACGGATGCAATTAAGAAAAACGACCCCGAGTTCGATCCGGACGAAGACGAGGAGTTCGAAGATCCAACGGGGAAAAAAGGTAAAATCGATCATTCAACAGCCGGAGCCCAGTTGCTTTGCCGTAAGATCGCTTCTTCCAATGCCCATAAAATCCTCGTTCAGTTTTTGGCCCTTTGTCTGGTGTCGCATCATTCCGGCCTCATAAATTGTTTAACGACTGACAATAGCGGTACTTGGGACTCTTATGCGAAGAGGCTCTTAAAAAGTGACCACAAAACTCACGAAAATGAATGTTCGGAGAACATTGATAAGTACGTCCTCGAAAGGATAAACACCATTCTTACAGATGAGTCCTTTACAAAGCCGTTTGAAGAGATTTGCCGGGATATTGTGCGGGCTTCTCCGGAAAAGAATCCCTTCTCAACAGTCGCACAATTCCAATTGGGGTTGCTGGTTCGGTTTCTATTCAGTGCACTCATTGATGCCGACCGGCAGGATACGGCAGACTCTGGAAAACCAAAGGCGGCCAAGCATCGCCAACAGGGGAATTACCGGTCGTGGAATGAACTGGTTGAACGCCTCGAAAATAAATACAAAACTTTTGAGACAAAAAACCGTGTGGATGAAATTCGGAAAGACGTATCCGAACATTGTCTTCATGTCGCGAAGTGTCCAAGGGGTTTGTTTACTCTGACTGTGCCGACCGGTGGCGGGAAAACTCTGGCCAGTCTTCGCTTCGCCTTGCACCATGCTGAGCACCAGAAAGAACAGCGGGACATCAAGAGAATTATCTATGTGATACCGTTTACCTCGATCATTGATCAAAATGCGCGGGTGGTGCGGGAAATCCTTGAACCGAAAGAGTGTCCTGAAGATGCCGGTAAAATTGTTCTTGAACACCATTCAAACATCGGAGCCGATGTTCAGTCCTGGAAGGAGAAGCTCCTGACGGAGAATTGGGATGCGCCCATTATCTTTACCACAATGGTTCAATTCCTGGAGGCGCTCTTCGGGGCCGGAACACGCGGCGCAAGAAGGATGCACCAGTTGGCTAAAGCGGTCATTGTTTTTGACGAGATTCAGACACTGCCGGTAAGATGTGTCCATCTTTTCAATAACGCGATCAACTTTCTCGTTGATCATTGCGGTAGCACCGTTGTTCTCTGCACCGCTACACAGCCACTTTTAGGTGCTGTTGATGAAAAGAAAGGCGCCTTGAGACTTTCAGAAGAAAATGAACTGATACCCAATGTCGGCAAACTTTTTGAAGACCTGCAAAGGGTTGAAGTTCATGATTGCCGGAGATCGCCCGGCTGGACTTATCCGGAGATTGCGGTGCTTGCGGTTGAACAGGTCAAGATAAACGGAAGTTGTCTTGTTGTGGTCAACGTGAAGAAAGCCGCCCGAATCATTTTTGAGGAAGCAGGGAAAAGTGAAATAGAGATCTTCCATTTAAGCACGGGAATGTGTCCCGCACACCGGAAGCGGGCGCTCGAAACGATTCGTCAGAAACTCGATCATAAAGAGCCGCTTCTCTGTGTCAGCACACAGTTAATCGAGGCTGGGGTAGACATTAGTTTCCGGTCGGTTATCCGTCTGCTTGCCTGGCTTGACTCCATTACCCAGGCGGCGCGCCGCTGCAATCGCCACGGCGATTCGGAAATCGGCAATGTGTTTATTGTAAATCCCCTTGAAGAGAATCTCGATTATCTGGAGGACATTGCATCCGGCAGAGAAAAATCGAATCGTGTTCTTGATGACTACAAAGATGGTCCGCTGAAATACGACAGCGATATCATCGGTCCGAAGATGCTTGAATGGTACTACCGAAATTACTTCTACAAACAGAAAGAAGAAATGGACTACAGAGTATCAGCCAAAGAGTGTGGTCGAGATGACACTTTGCTTAGCCTTCTATCAAATAATACTTTAGCGCTGACAAGGGAAGATTTGAAAAAGAATGTCTTGCGCCAATCATTTATGACGGCAGCGAAACTATTCAAATCAATCGATGCGCCGACGCAAAGTGTGATTGTAAAATACTGCAAAGAGGGAAAAGATCTGATCGACCAGCTTTGTGCAGCATTTGAAATTGAAAAGCAATATGCCCTAATCAGAAAGGCGCAGCAATATTCGGTTAATTTGTATCCTCATGAATTTGAAAAGTTAAAAAAGCAGAATGCCATTTATCCCGTTCAGAAAGGGACGGAAATTTTTTATCTTGATAATCAGTATTATAGCAAAATAACCGGCATTTCATTTGATCCCGTAAGAAAGGAGGAACAATTCAAAGATGAATTCATTACCTAAGAACAGCATTGAATTCAGGCTCTGGGGCCGATATGCGCTCTTCACCGACCCGCTGACCAAAATCGGCGGTGAGAAATGCTCCTATCATCTTCCGACTTATGAGGCCCTGAAGGGCGTCTGCAAGTCAATCTACTGGAAGCCCACGTTCATCTGGGTGGTTGACCAGGTAAGAGTGATGAAACGCATCCGTACACAAACAAAGGGCACGAAGCCACTTGAGTTCAGTGGAGGGAACACGCTGGCGATTTACACATTCCTCTCCGATGTCGAGTACCAGGTGCGCGCTCATTTTCTCTGGAACCGGCACCATAATAACCTTGAGAGAGATCAGATCGATGGCAAACATTTTGCCATTGCGAAGCGGATGCTTGAAAGAGGCGGCAGGCAGGACATCTTTCTCGGCACGCGCGACTGCCAAGGATATGTCGAACCATGTACCTTCGCTGAAGGGGAAGGGGCTTATGACAGAGACAATGAAATTGGCTATGGGCTGATGTTTCATGGGTTTGACTATCCCGATGAAACGGGCTCCGACAAATTATACGCCCGCTTTTGGTATCCGACGCTTAAGAATGGTGTGCTGACTTTTGAACGACCGGAAGATTGTATACATCGAAAGTTCGTGAGAAACATGAGATCGAAGATCTTTGGAGCCGAAAATGTCAAATCGGTTGAGATGGAAGCCGAGGAACTGGAGGTGATGGGATGAGCTGGATACAAAGACTGTACGAGACTTATGAACATTGTTCAACGAGGCCGCCTCCTGACATCCCAAATCCGATATCGCACACAACCCAGATGGCACATATTGAGATCATTATAGATGGTCAGGGTAACTTTCGCCGAGCTAAAGTCATAGAAAATAAAGAGGAACAAAAAACCCTGATCCCCTGCACCGAAGAATCTGGAGGACGTGCAGGGATAAAGCCGAAGGCTCATCCACTATGCGACAAACTTCAGTATATTGCCGGTGATTTCATCGAATATGGGGGAAAAGTAACAAGCGGATTTGCAGGTAAGCCGTCGGAACCTTATGACGATTTTTTGGATATACTAGGAAGATGGAAGAAATCAGAGTTTGATCATCCAATGGTTGCTGCAATTTACGATTATCTGAAAAAAGGGACCGTTATCGCAGACCTCATTTCAGAAGGAGTATTGCCGACCATTCAAAATGGAACCACAATTACAGTTACGGAAACGTTTGAGGGAGATAAGAAAACTGCACCTCCAATATTTCGGGCTTTGCCGCAGGGACAGATACCGATAGATGCCTTTGTTCGCTTCCAGGTCGAAGGTGATTTTGTTGAATCTGCTATTTGGAAATCTTCATCACTGAGAGAGTGTTGGATATCCTTCCATAACAGTATTCTCAAAGAGGAAGGGTTTTGTCTAGTTACAGGGCAAGAAAAGGTGAAACTTGCACTAAATCATCCGGCAAAACTGCGACATGATGCAGACAAGGCTAAACTCATTTCGTCAAACGATTTGACTGGATATACATTTAGAGGGAAGTTCTTGTCTGCGGGACAAGCAGCCGGGGTCTCTTTTGAGGTTACGCAAGAGGCTCATAGTGCTTTGCAATGGCTCATTCGCCGTCAGGCATTTCGCAGCGGTGACCAGGTTTTTGTCTCGTGGGCAACAACAGGGAAATCAATCCCCGACCCTTGCGCCAATTCCTGGGATTTTCTCGGTGATGATTTTCAAACTACTGATACTTCTGCCTCACAAACTGGTGATGTTGGGCAATCTTTTGCGTTGCGATTCAAAACAAAACTCAAAGGATACAAACTCAACATTAACGATACGGAAAACATTGTCGTACTGGGTTTAGATTCTGCGACACCGGGACGCATGGCAATTACTTTCTATCGCGAACTAACCGGTTCTGAATTTCTTGAGCGCATAGAAAAATGGCATACCGATTTTGCCTGGTTACAGGACTTTGGTACAAAACAGGATAAGGGCACGAAAGAGAAAACAAGAATTATCTTTGAAGGAGCGCCGGCGCCGAAAGACATCGCATGGTGCGCATACGGCAACAAGGTGGAGGGGAAAAACGGGATCAAACTTCTCAATGCCACGGTTGAGCGATTGATGCCCTCAATCATCGACGGCAGGCCGGTTCCTCGCGATTTGGTTGAACAATGTGTGCGCCGCGCTTCAAACAGGGTCGCTCTTGAACCGTGGGAGTTTGAAAAATGCTTAGGAATAACCTGTGCGTTATATAAAGGATTTTATAATGAAAGGGGGTACAAGATGGCACTGGAAGAAGAAAGATGTTCACGAGATTATCTTTACGGCAGATTGCTTGCGGTGGCGGACCAGATTGAATCAAAAGCGTTGCAGCTTGCGAATGAAAATCGGGGAACAACAGCATCTCGCCTTATGCAGCGTTTTTCTGATAGGCCTTTCTCAACTTGGAAGAATATTGAGGAAGCCTTAAAGCCTTACGAAGACAGAATACGGGCAAGGTATTCCGGTCTGCTTGACGGCTATAAAGAGCTGCTTGATGTTATTCATTCAAAAATTATTTCCGCCAATTATATTACAGACGCAAGGCTAACAGGTGAATATCTGCTTGGCTACCACTGTCAACGGCAATGGTTCCGTGAACACAGACGCGAAAAAGGCCAATGGGTCTCAAAAACAGCAGCAGACAAAGACAATCAAGAAACGGATTCTGAAGAATAAATACAAAAGGAGAAATAAACTATGGCTACTCTGAGCAAGAAAATCGATTTTGCAATGATCATGAGCGTAAAGAATGCCAATCCAAACGGTGACCCGTTAAATGGGAATCGTCCTCGCACTGATTACGAAGGTCTGGGTGAAATGACCGATGTTTGCATTAAAAGAAAAATCCGGGATCGCCTGGTTGAAAGGTTTGTTTCTCTGAAAAAAGAGGGACAAGAGAAAGGGCAAGCTGTTTTTGTACAGTCTGATGATCGCAAGTGCGATGAATTCAAAAGCCTCAGGACCCGAGCCGAGGCGGCACTCGGCAAAGATATTGGCGGAACAGATACGGTAAAGAGGGCGTGTGAAGAATGGATTGATGTTCGCGCTTTCGGACAGTTGTTTGCTTTTAAGTCAGCGAAAAAAGGGAAGAATGAAGGAGATACCGGTATATCCATTGGTATTCGTGGCCCGGTAACAATTCAATCCGCTTTTAGCGTTGAACCGGTAAGTGTCTCCAGCACGCAAATCACCAAGAGTGTTAATGCGGAGGAAACGAAGGACGGGAAACGAAGTTCCGATACCATGGGCATGAAACACCGTGTGGACAACGGGATTTACGTCACGTACGGAAGTATGAATCCCCAGCTTGCCGACCGCACAAAATTTTCTGATGAGGACGCCGGGGTTATAAAGTCCATTCTTCCCAAACTCTTTGAAAATGACGCCTCCTCTGCCCGCCCGGAAGGCAGTATGGCTGTGCAGAAAGTCATCTGGTGGGAACATAACAGCAAAGCAGGTCAATATTCATCTGCCAAAGTACACAAAACACTCACTGTAAATACAGATGGAAGTTACTCGCTGAATAATCTGGATGGACTTAAACCCCAAGAGATTGATGGGTTCTGAGATGGATATGTAGAAATATCATGCGCATATTTATCAATAAGGTTTGAGAAGAAGCTGATAGTTGACCCCTTACTTATCATTGGAGGTGTCAGGAGTGAAAACCAACATCGCCATTTTCAGGGGAAGGGAAATCCGGAAAACTATTCATAATAACGAGTGGTGGTTTTCTGTTTCGGATGTCGACGAAGCATTAACTGGGTCAACAAACAGCGGAAACTATATCAAGAAAATACGTAGGCGGGACGATGGGTTATCCATAGAGTGGGGATAAATTGTCATCCCCCCTTTGGATTGAAATCCCAGGTGGGGGACAGAAGGTCAATTGTGCCAATACAGAGGGGCTGACCTTCCCCCCAGAAACTGATCCATTTCCCAATAGAGTCCTTCCTGATAATAGAGAAAGAAGAAAGGGAGGAACATTAGATGAAAGGAAAGCGATTTACACCGGAGCAAATCATTAAGATTATCA
>JAAYKM010000081.1 GCA_012522415.1 Deltaproteobacteria bacterium
ATCACGTGCACCTCCTTAATGTTTTCTAAAACGTAGGGGTTAGTCTAGCACTAGCGCCCTGTCGGAGGTGCACTTTTTTTCATGTTAGCATTCCGAGCAGCTGAAGCATTAATTGCCATTCCGAGCCGCCGCAGCCCGAAATGTCATTCCAGTGCCTGCCGTCAGCCTAAAATGTCATTCCGAATCCCGCCGGAGGCGGGTGAGGAATCTTAAACGAAACGCATTGGAATGGCGTGAAGGACGAGATTTTTCGTCGCTGCGCTCCTCAAAATGACATGGGGGGCTCTCCTCGAAAGGACATAGGGGGGGCAAATACCGGAGCGAAAAGACATAGGGGCATTCGCCGGGATGAAAGGCGATAACTCCTTGTCACTTCGAACGAACGTGAGAAGTCTTAAACGTAACGCCGCCCTCGAAACTCCAGGGCGGCCGGGGCGGGGCCGAAGGTGTGGGTTTACAAATCCCGAAACATGACGTATAAGCAACCGGCGAAAGGGAATACCCAGGGCCAAACGACCGGGAAGGAAGGAATCTCGGATTATGAAAGGCATCATTCTCTCCGGGGGCGCGGGAACACGCCTCCATCCTGTGACAACGGTCATTTCGAAACAACTCCTCCCCATTTTCGACAAACCGATGATCTACTACCCCCTGTCCATCCTCATGCTGGCGGGCATCAGAGAGATCCTGGTTATCTCCACCCCCAGGGACCTGCCCCTGTACCGGGACCTTCTGGGCGACGGGACGGAACTGGGCCTGTCCATCTCCTACGCCGAGCAGCCCCACCCCGGCGGCCTGGCCCAGGCGTTCATCATCGGTGAATCCTTCATCGGCGGGGATAACGTCTGCCTCGTCCTGGGCGACAACATCCTCTACGGCGTCGGCCTGACGTCCGTACTCAAAAAAGCCGTCCAGTCGCGGGACGGAGCCCTCGTTTTCGGATACTGGGTCGCGGACCCCGAACGCTACGGGGTCGTCACATTCGATAAAAACGGCATGGTAACGGATATCGAGGAAAAACCGGTCAACCCCCAGTCCAATTACGCCGTGATCGGCCTGTATTTCTACGACAACGACGTAATCGAGATCACGAAAAATCTCCGTCCGTCCCCACGGGGAGAACTGGAAATCACCGATGTCAACAAAGCATACCTCTCCCGGGGAAAGCTCAGGGTCGAAATCTTCGGTCGCGGCACGGCCTGGCTGGACACGGGCACCCCTGAAAGCCTCCTGGAAGCGGGCAACTTCATCGCCACCCTCGAACGCCGGCAGGGATTGAAGGTGGCCTGTCTGGAGGAAGTGGCCTACCTCCGGGGTTTCATCGACAAGGCGCAACTTCTGGAACTGGCCCGATCGAAAGCGAGAGCCCCCTACAGCGAATACCTGATCAAGATCGCGGAACTGAGAAACTAGAGACCCCGCGGGGACGGCTCCGCGATTCCGGTCCTCAGCCGGGCCGGTCTCATCGTCCGATCGAAATCGAAACGGCAAGACCCCGTGACCTTCCCCCCAGAAACTGATCCATTTCCCAATAGAGTCCTTCCTGATAATAGAGAAAGAAGAAAGGGAGGAACATTAGATGAAAGGAAAGCGATTTACACCGGAGCAAATCATTAAGATTATCA
>JAAYKM010000082.1 GCA_012522415.1 Deltaproteobacteria bacterium
ATGCATATACCGTATGCCGTCACCCTTGACAGTCCGATCCAATACGGTTTTGTCATACCTTTTTCCCGGCTGATAACCCTCCATCCATCGTCAGCGTTGTTGCGTTGATCCCTGCCGCACCCGGGGACAGGAGAAACAGAATCGCCTCTGCAACCTCTTCCTTATCAAGGGCTCGTCGGAGGGGAATCTGGTCGGTAGTTTGTGGATTCGCATCCAGAAAGATACGCCCACGGCCTGCCCGTACATAACCCAGGCGCAGAATCGCAGCGGTTATCCCTTTACTCGCCAACTCCAAACCGCAATTCCGATACATGGCCTCGGAAGCAAGTTTTGCCGCGGCATAGAAACCCTGTCCCGGCGCAGGCCTTTCGACGGCAGACGAGGAAAGGAAAATGAGCCTTCCCTCTTTCATGCGAATCATCCCTCTAGCGATCCGCTTCAAGAGAGCAGCCCGGGCCGCGACATTCTCAGAAAAATACGCCCCTATTCGATCCTCGTCGCCTCCCGCAATGAGAGACTCATAATCCCCCTGGGCAAAGTCCACCAGAAAAGCGAAAATCTCCGTATCTTGGTTAAATGCCGTCTGGCACGCCGATGAATCGTTCAAGTCGAACCGGACCGTTTCGTAAAGGTCCGGAAAGTCGGAAAGAGAGGAATCGATTTTCGCTTTTCCTCCCGAATCACGCCAGGTTAAAATCGGCATGATTTTTTTCTTGATTAACTTCGGAGCCAAACACAAGGCCAGGTCACATGTCCCGCCCAGGAGGAGGGCACGCTTTTCGCCTTTATTTTTGATCATGTTCTCAGTTTCCCCCTGACCATGATCTGTTCGTTTCTAAACAGCGTACACTCCCAATAATCGCCAAGACAAACCATCCGGTATTGGTACACACCTGGAAAAAGAAACGAACGGAAACGGAAATTTTCGATTCTCTTTACAGACCCCGATATTTTCAGGAATGCATCGATGACAAGACTTCCCGGAACAACCGGGTAACCGGGAAAATGATCGGTATAGATCCCGTCATCCGGATCGAAATGGAACACCCCTTCTTGACAAATTGGTGTTTCCACGTTTCAGTTCCGCTCCGTCACCATCCGGATCGATTCATAAGTGACCCGACAAAGCAGCTCCAGTTCTGCAGTCGACATGGAAAGATGAGGCACCAGTACGATGACATCCCCCAGGGGACGGATCATAACCCCCCGTTTTCTTGCCTCCATGATCACCTCATGCCCGGTCATGTTTTCGGCGGCCAGAGCCTGACGGGTTTCTTTATTAGCCACCAGTTCTATGCCTACCATCATGCCTCTTTGACGAATATCCCCAACGTGGGTAAGTTCCTTGAATTCATTAAGTTTATCTGAAAGGAAGGAGATTTTCGGCTGCAGATTTTCGATAATACGCTCCTTTTCAAACAATTCCAGACTGGCGATGGCAACTGCGCAGCCGAGGGGATTGCCCGTGTAGGTATGACCGTGGTAGAAGGTCTTGTTGTCCGCAAATTCACCGAGGAACCCCTCGAATACCTCTTCCCGCGTCACTGTGGCAGCCAAGGGAAGGTATCCGCCCGAAATGCCTTTTGCCAAACAGAGAATGTCGGGGGTTACGCCTTCATGCTCGCAGGCGAACATTTTGCCTGTCCGGCCGAAACCGACAGCTACTTCATCGGCGATCATGAAAACACCGTAATGGCTACACAATTCCCGGACCCCCCGGAGGAAACCTTCAGGCTGCATGAGCATGCCCGCCGCCCCCTGTACAAGGGGTTCCACTACCAAGGCGGCAATTTCCTCATGATGCCGGTCCAGCATTTTCTCAACGCCAATAAGGCAATCCAGTTTACACCCCGGATAATCTCGCCCGTATGGGCATCGGTAACAATATGGAGAAGGCACCTTGTAGGTTCCAAAGAGAAGGTTACGGTACATGTCATGGAACAAATCGATGCCCCCCAGGCTGACCGATCCTATCGTATCGCCATGATAGGCATTCACGAAGGAAAGAAATTTGGTCTTTCGTGGATTCCCTTGGGCCGATTGTCGGTGATACTGGAAGGCCATCTTAAGGGCAATTTCAACAGCGGTGGACCCGCTGTCGGAATAAAAAACCCGAGTCAAACCCCGAGGCACCACATTCAGGAGTTTTTGGGCAAAACGGACTGCCGGAACGTTGGTAATTCCAAGCAGGGTGGAATGGGCAACCAAATCGATTTGAGCTTTGAGAGCTTCGTCCAGTTCAGCCTTGCCGTGGCCGTGTACATTCGTCCAGAGTGACGATATCCCATCCAAATAGGCATTGCCTTCAACATCATACAGGTATGAACCCTTCCCCTTTTCGATAATGACGGGCTTCTCCCGGCGGTAAATCTGCATCTGCGTAAAAGGGTGCCAGACGCATGCCAAGTCGGCTTGTTCAAGTTCCCGAATTTCTTCTTTCGTGTCCACCATCAAACAACCCCCTTCCCTACAACCCGGCTTCTTGAAGCCGGTTCGCAGCATTGTTCAATATCGATTCACCCCGTAAAGGAAGGAAACCCTGCTACTGATACAACACGTCTCCCGCCACAATTCGCTGGAAATCGCCGGTAGGGGAACGCAATATCAGAAAACCATCCGAATCGATATCGACCGCTTCGCCTTCGCAGACGCCGTCCGGGTTTATGATTTTCACCTGCCGGCCGATGACTCCGGACAATTCCTTCCACCGATTCCGGATTGTTTCAAACTGCCGATCCTGAAACAGATCATAGTAATGTTCGAGCCGCTTCAGAAAGACCTGAAGAATTCGGATACGGGAAAAGACTTTACCCGTCAGGATCCGGAGGGATGACGCAATTTCGCGGATTTCATCCTCCATGGCATCGGGTTCCGTGTTTACGTTCAATCCAACCCCGACAATGACGTAGTCGACCCGTTCCATTTCCAGACTCATCTCCGTAAGAATGCCCGATATCTTTTTCCCTTCGATCAGAATATCGTTGGGCCATTTGATTTTAAATGGCAGATCGACCATCTCAAAGAGTGTTTCCGTCATCGAGACGGCAGCGACAAGGGTCAACAGAGGTGCCTCGTGAGGCTGGACCCGAGGCCGCAGGACGATGGACATATAAATTCCGCTGCCCGGAGGCGAAAACCAGGTCCTGCCCCGTCGCCCCCGCCCCTGAGTTTGAGTTTCTGCGACCACGATGGTTCCTTCTGGCGCCCCTTTGTGAGCCAACGCCCGGGCACGAATATTCGTGGAATCCGTTTCGCTATAGTAATTGATCCCCCGGCGCCCAAAAACCCGTGTTTGAAGACCGTCCATGATTTCCGCAGGCAGGAGCCGATCAGGCATTTCCTGCAACAGATACCCCCGTCCGGTCGATGAGGTAATCCCGTAGCCCTCTTCCTGCAGGGTTTTAATATGTTTCCAGATGGCGGTCCGCGATATGGAGAGTGCCGTAGCAAGACGTTCCCCCGACACCCAGACCCCGGCCGATTCTTTCAGATGTTTCAACAAGGCTTCTTTGGTCGACATGCCGCGCTCATAGCATCTCTTTCTCATGATTGTCAACTGATATTGTATTTTAGGTTGACGATCGACAAAATGTCTGCTAAGGAAGCGACCAAAAATCGACGTTGTCGATTTTGAAGGGTGAATCATGTTCAATCAGCAAATCCTCCATCTGGCAAAAAAAATCATAGGAGACCACTATCTGCCGTCTTATGAAGAATCCTGCGCACTGGCACGGTTACCGGAAACGGAAACGTTCGATCTCCTTGCCTGCGCCGGGAAAATTACCCGACATTTCAAGGAAGATCACGTCACCCTGTGCGCCATCCTGAATGCCAAATCGGGTTTTTGCACAGAAGATTGCGCTTTCTGCGCTCAGTCTGCACATCATCGCACGGGTATCTCCACATACGATCTGAAAACGGAAGCATTCATGGTGGCCGATGCGAGGGAGCGTCAGATCGCCGGCGCCACCCGTTTTTCCATGGTAACGAGCGGCCTGACGCTGACGGACGAAGAGATAAAGACGATTTGCCGATCCGCGGAACGGATATCCCGCGATACAGCCGTTACCGTCTGCGCCTCCGTGGGGACTATTACTTCAGAGCGCGCACAAGCATTAAAGGCCAGCGGCGTTTCCGTCTATCACCACAACTTGGAAACGGCTCGCAGCTTTTTTCACGAAATCTGCTCAACTCATGCTTATGAAGATGATATCAACACTCTGAAACGGGCAAAAAAAGCGGGGGTACGGATCTGCTCCGGTGGCATCCTAGGTTTGGGAGAAACTTGGGAACAAAGGGTAGAATTGGCCTGCACCCTGCGTGATCTTGATGTAGATGGCATTCCGCTGAACTTCCTTAATCCAATCGCCGGAACTCGAATGGAAAATCGTCCCGTCTTGTCACCCATGGATACACTCAAAAGCATCGCTCTCTTCCGGTTTGTTAATCCGGACCGCGATATTTTTATTTGCGGCGGGAGGGAGTTGATCCTGAAAGATTTTCAATCTTGGATTTTTCTTGCTGGAGCGAACGGTTTCATGGTCGGCAATTATCTGACCACACAGGGAAGGAACACCGGAATGGACATGGAAATCGTGCGTGCCCTAAACTTGAAACCATCTTTATCTGAAATGTGACTGAAGCCTGACCAAATTCACGGCCACACAACACCGAAGAGTCGTCCGCCTTCCGGCATCCCTTTGGGGGTGGAATCAAGAGAAAGAGGGAATTGAAGATTATCGACGATGCTGCCAGCAGGAAAGATTATTTCTTGTGAAATCACCGTGTCTTCAACAAGCAATGGATGCCGGCGAATTTTCGTTGCCCCCTGGATACAGATACAGCGATAAAGTTGAGGTTATCAATCATAGAAACCTTGCCATAATCCCGCGAGTATCCGCCTATCATTAAGACCATTCCATCTGTAATTCCATATCCAAGATTTCCGCCGCATTCGCAGGCAATTCCGCAAAGAGCGAAGCACCCGCCGGACATAATCGACCCTTTCATTTTACATTGGTCGGAATCACTATTTCCTTTCTATGATTCACCTCTGGAAAGGATTCGTGCCACGGCTTTCCTGGTCCGATCAATGATTTTTTCATAATTGAGAATGTTGCGCTGGATGTAATAATTTTTCTCGACATCCTGAATGAGGGCCGCTTCCTCCTCAAAAAAGGCCATAAGCTTTTTCGTTGCGGAAAACTGTTTGATAAACATCTCGCTCCAGTTGTTTTCCATGATCACCCGATAATTGCTCCCTTCCGCCGATTCCCTGGTGGCTTCAAAGTCGACAACAATCAGGATTTTTGTGATTTTTTCCGGCTGGAGGAAATTTTGAAAATCGACTGCAGTGATATTATACGATCCGAAAACTTCTCTGATTTTTTTAGCGAGATTGATGATTTCCTGGATGGTAACGGAAGTCGGGTTTGGAACCATCCTGATGTTTACAGCTTCAAAAAGATCATTCCAGACAAGATAGGCAACACAGTAAACGACATCGACATGTTCTACCAGGGTCATTGCCGAATCGTTGGCAGGTGCCACGCGCCACTTCCGGGACTCAAAGCGAAACGTCAGATCAGGTACGTTCACCGCGTCAACGGGTTTGTGCATAATCGGCAATTTTCCCTCCTTTCTGGCGAGACTCGAAGCCAGTTTTCGGCCGATGATGGTCAAATCCTGCGGTGCGATCAGTCCCGAAACGTCTTTTGTCATGCTGGAAATGTCCTTGTACATCTCCAGCAGCAATGTCAGGATCTTTACCCCGAATTCCTGATGGGCCTGAAAGCTCCAAGCCTGGAAACGATTCAGTTCATAGAGAATCTGACGGTCCAGCTTGTATTTTTTAAATAATTCCGCCGATAGCCTTTCCTTGATGGTCATTTTTTTTGACATCAATTTGATTTCGTATCGTAAATAAAAACACTTCTTCAAAAAATCAAAGTCAGGGTGGTGGTGCTTTTCGTAATGGGCCAACACCGCATCCAATGTAAACATACTGGGGTCAATGAACGACTTGTCCCTACCGGTACCCAGAATCAGATCCCGAAAACGATGGCAGAACAGCGCCTCCGACGGCAATTCCATCTGAACCACAAGGAGCAACATTTTAATTATGGATTTCAGCGGATGTGTCAGAGCCTTATTGAACTGCCAGAGCGCCGCTCCAAAATATTCACTTCGTTCAATAGGAAGCAGATCCCCTAAATCCACACAATCGTCCTGACCAAAATTGGGGTGCATGTATTCCCGCAAGGCTTCTTCGTAAGACTGAGGTTTTTCAGGATTGAAATAGACCCACCAGAAGGGGATTTTCCCGCAAATCACGACAGCAGTGCGATAGAATTCTTCTTTCAGCACATTTTTCTGGGTGCTGCCACAACCTTCATCACTTACGTTACCAAAATTTCCTCTTTGGATATTCGTGATATCACTGATGAAAAAATATACCGGCATTTTAAGGGTGGCATCAAGCCAATCTTTAATCAGATACACTTTCTGGGAAAGCTGATCGAATTGGATATCGCTAAAACCCGCCCGATCAATACAAACCCAGAGATCGCAATCGGAATGTGGGGTCTGGCTGATCGTGGCGATGCTGCCAATGGTATAGACCCCCAGGATATCGCAATACTCTGTAGCGTATTTAAGCAGGGACCCTTGATCGTAACATTTGAACTGCTTTTTGAAAGCAGGTTCCCGCTTTTTGATTTCTTTGTTTTTCTCGATATCGAAAACTCGAAAGGGCTTATCCAGATCAGGGATATAGCCGGGAAAATCGGGATGATTTATACTGAGAAGCCAAGGCACGAGCAGAAGAATGGTTTCGCTCTCCTTTGGAGCCAGATGCTGAAAAATGTTCTTTCGAAATTGGTTGTAGGCGAGAAAGACCTTTTTGTTCTGAATCAGTGTTTTGGACAAGGGCATGAAAAACTCCCAAGAGGTGAAAGATATTTGTTACTTTATAACGGCATCCTCTCAAAGTCAATGAATCCGCGACCCGATGAAAAGCCTGACCCCGTCATCGCCTTGCTTTCCCAGCTGATCACGGAACAAAGAAAAGGACATGACATGCCCGCACGACAACCCATGTCAGAATCAAAATGGTCATGATTACCATGAAAAAGGCGAGAAACCGGTGAACGCTTCTTTCCATCCTTCTTTCTTCAATTCCGACCAGATAACCCGCTAAAACACCGGCCAGAAGCCCCCCGCCGTGCGCCCAGTTGTTGATTCCGGGAAACAACAGCCCAAACAAAACGAGCCCCATTGTCCAGGCCATGGCTTGCCGGTATATCATGTCTCCGAAAAAACCACCCCGGCTTTTGCCGTAATAGAGAATGGCGCCGATGAGCCCACAGATATTCGCCGAAGCACCGATGGTCAAATTAATATGCGCAAAATAGGACAACAGGAAACCGGCAACTCCGGAGAAAACATAAATAATGACGAATCGATACAGGCCGTAGATGGAAAGGACAAAGGGTGCAAGTTGCATCAGGGCGAACATGTTGAAAAAAATATGGAGCAGTCCCCCGTGAAGATAAGATGCCGACACAAGTGTCCACCAACTTCCATACCCATCAATGGGCCACGTTCCTGTTGCGCCCATGACCAAGAAACTGCGGGTTGAAGGGGATAACATGGTAAAGGGGTTGAAATTCACCCCCTGGGACGACGGATTGATCAGGAGAGAGAGGACGTACAGCACCACATTTACGGAAATGAGTACCTTTATCGGATCGGCGCCGAAAAAAAGATATAGATTGCTCCGCAGAATTTTCCCCACCCCCGGTTTTCGCAATCCACAATATGGACATTCTGGCTCATCTGCGCTGATGAATTTACGGCAACGGGGACATAGAATTCCGCCTCTTCCCACTGGATTGGGCCCTCCTTCAGAATTGCAGAAATCGCATCATGACCGGAATGGCCGCAAAGGTGCCTAAAGACGTCGTGAGATTAACGAAGGCGATGAGGAGGAGTATCCGGGTGATCTTGTTTCGGAAAAAACCACGGAAACTGGTGATGTCCTCCGTCAGGCTCAAAAAATCTTTGACCTGGGGCTTACGAATGGCCGCTTCCGTCAGACCGGCCACCCAGCCCGTGGCAATAAGAGGATGTAAAGTCGCTACCGGCGCCGAAACAGCTGACGCGATGATTGTCAGAGGATGGGAAAGCATGATCAGAGCACCCACGGCGGCACATGTCGCGGTGATGATCGACCAAGACATGATCATGTTGATGCTGGACTGGCTCCCCGAAAAAAAAAAGCCGGCAAGAAACAGGGAAATGATGGCCAGTGAAAAAATCCACCCGGCGGCCCGGCTGAAAACCCCCGTATCGGGGATGCTGTTTAATTGATCTAAATCAATATGCTGCCCCAAATGCCTCAAAATTCCAGGAATATGTCCCGCACCAACAACCGCAACAATTCTCGGCCCAGGCGCTTCACCGATCATCCGGGCCAGATACAGATCTCTTTCATCGATCAGGGTCCCCTTTAGGGCGGGTAATCTTTCCCCCAGCGACTTTAGGGCTATTTCCAGAACATCCTGATCTTTGAGCTTCTCGATATCTTCCTCTGTAATGTCATCGGCGATGAACAAAGAGAGGATCATCTCGGGAAGCACTCTGATCTTGCTCCAGAAACTCATATTTCGCCAAGCACGCAGGAGCGTGACACGAATCGACCCGTCCGCCAAAACCAGACTGGAACCCATTTCCTCTGCAAGCCGCACCGCCCGGCGCATTTCCTCGCCAGGCTGAATTTGGAATTTTTTGGCCATCCTGCGCTGAAAGGAAGCCATGAGCAACTGGGCCAAAAGCAGGGAAGTCCTTTTGTCCCTGATGACTATCATAATATCCATCTCATGCCAGCGATCCTCTTGTCGAATTGCCTCAAGCCGGTCCTGGCACAGTTCCACACAAACTGTGTCGGGCCTTTCCTCGCGAATTGTATTTTCGACGAGTACGGCGCTCTCGCGGGATACATGTGCTGTTCCCACCAAAATAATTTCTTTGCCATGGTGAGACAATCTTGTAATATTTCTGTCGTCCAAGCAACGTCCTTTCACAATGCTTTTCGGCCTCTCGGCAAAGCGGGATTCAAAACGCGAAAGCTCAAAATATCCCGACGCAATCTTCCGCTTGCGTGCAGCGGTTAGTTATCAAGATTCCATGGCTTTGTAAAGGGAAATGCCTTTGACCTTCCCCCCAGAAACTGATCCATTTCCCAATAGAGTCCTTCCTGATAATAGAGAAAGAAGAAAGGGAGGAACATTAGATGAAAGGAAAGCGATTTACACCGGAGCAAATCATTAAGATTATCA
>JAAYKM010000083.1 GCA_012522415.1 Deltaproteobacteria bacterium
ACGCGGGCCGGCGTGGGATTCGTCCGGAACGGCGTCCGCAGGACTTATTCACAGGACTTATTCAAAGGAAATCCGTAACATGAACCGTTTCTGGAGTGCCGTCGTTCACACCATCCAACCCTATGTGCCGGGCGAACAGCCGAAGCTGACCAGCCTGATCAAGCTCAACACGAACGAGAACCCCTACGCTCCGTCGCCGAAAGTACTGGAAGCCGTGAAGGTCGAGGCGGCGGAGACGCTGCGCCTGTACCCGGATCCGAACGCCGATCGGGTTCGGGAGGCCGTGGCGGATTATTACGGCTTGACACGCCCGCAGGTTTTCGTTGGGAACGGATCCGACGAGGTGCTGGCCTTCGCGTTCCAGGGGCTGCTTAAACATAAGAAACCTCTGTTGTTTCCGGATATTACCTACAGTTTCTATCCGGTTTACTGCCGGATTTACGAGATTGACCATGAGACGGTGCCCGTTACGGATGATCTGGAGATCCGGCTGGATGACTACTTACGGCCCAATGGGGGCATCATCTTTCCCAACCCGAATGCGCCGACGGGGCGGCCCGTTTCTCTTTCGGCTATTGAGGGGCTCCTGAACATGAATGCCGATTCCGTGGTGGTGGTCGATGAAGCCTATGTGGATTTCGGTACGGAATCCGCCGTACCCCTCATCGGCCGATTCCCCAATCTTCTCGTGGTTCAGACCCTTTCCAAGGCGCGTTCCCTGGCGGGGCTCCGGGTCGGATTCGCCATGGGTGACCCCGGACTCATCGAAGCCCTGGACCGTGTCAAAAACAGCTTCAACTCTTACCCCCTCGATCGGTTTGCCATTTCCGGGGCCGTCGCGGCCCTGGAAGATCGGGCCTATTTTGAGAAAATCCGGGCGAAGATCATCGGCACCCGGGAGATGCTGACGGCGAATATGCGGGATCTGGGATTCGAAGTGCTTCCCTCGTCGGCTAATTTCATTTTTGTCCGGCATCCCCATAGAGAGGCTGCGGAACTGGCGGGGAAACTCCGGGAACGTTCCATCATCGTCCGCCATTTCCCCTTGCCCCGGATTGAGCAGTACCTCCGCATTACGGTGGGGACCGATGAGCAGTGCGGGACTTTGGTTTCCGCGTTGCGTGAAATACTCGAATAAGGCGAAAGAGACATGCGTTTGCCCTGGAGGGGCCAACGAAAAGGGTTATGGAGACGGAGGCTGCCGTATTCGGCCTCCTCCTGTCGATGACAGCCACCCCCTGCCGGCCGGCCCATCCTCTGATTACGAACGGCGCGGGGTCCCTCCCCCCGGGGGGACGATGGGGCGGCGGAAACCCTTTCCAGTATTCGAAACAAGCAGTCAGGAGTGAAACGTGAAAATTCTCTATTACGATTGTTTTTCCGGAATCAGCGGTGATATGAATCTCGGTGCCATGATCGACCTTGGCGTCGATCCGGCTTTTTTATCCGCCGAATTGGAGAAACTGGCCTTGAAGGGCTATGAATTGAAGATCAGCCGGGATCAACGGAGAGGGATCTGGGGTACCCGGGCGGAGGTCATCCTGGAAGCGGGGGAAGCCGCGGCGGAAACGGGCCATGTTCCGCACACGGCTTTCAGGGATATTGCGGCTCTGATCGAAAAAAGCCCGCTTTCCCCGAGGGTGAAAAAAAGGAGTCTCGATATTTTTCAAATCATCGCGGAAGCGGAGGCCAAAATTCACGGATGCCTCGTCGGCGATGTCCATTTTCACGAAGTGGGCGCTCTGGATTCCATCATCGACATCGTGGGTGCGGCGATTTGTCTGGAATCTCTCGATATCGACCGGGTTTTGTCGTCGCCTGTTCAGGTCGGGGGGGGATATGTCCGGTGTGCCCACGGGCTGCTCCCGGTACCGGCCCCTGCGACGGCGGAGATTCTGAAAGGGATTCCCGTCCGTCTGGGCCTTGTACCCTTCGAGACCACGACACCCACGGGAGCCGCCATCCTTGCCGTTACGGTGGCCCGGTTTGTGGGAAGCATGGATTTTATTCCCCGGCGTGTCGGGTACGGTATTGGGCAGCGTGATACGGAAGTGCCCAATGTACTCAGACTCTTCCTCGGCGAAATGCAGGAGGATCTGGACGGCGAGGATCTCGAGGTGACCGGGGCCTGGCTGATGGAGTGCAACATCGACGACATGAACCCGGAAATGTACGAGGGCGTCATGGAGACCCTTTTTGAAAAGGGGGCCTTGGATGTCTTTCTTACACCGCTTATCATGAAAAAATCACGGCCGGCGGCGAAAATCAGCGTGATCTGCGACGACCGTTGTCGGCGGGAACTGGAAGAGGTCCTCTGGCGTCAGACCACGACTTTCGGGGTACGGGTGAACCGCATTGTAAAGCGCATGTTGAAACGGGATGTTTCGCAGACTCAAACACCGTACGGACCGGTCTCCATGAAAAACGGTTACCTGCGGGGTGAAAGGATCAGGAGGAAACCGGAATACGAGGACTGCAAGCGCCTGGCGAAAGAACATGGCGTGGGTGTCCGAACGATTTACGAGGCCCTGGCGGCGGCGGAGGAACCACCTCCTGGGCCCGGTGCCTGACCATGGCCGACAGACCATGTGGAATGGCATGGGCGATCCGTTGAATAATAAACTCGCCCGGTTGCGGGAAGATTTGAGGGGACGGGGCAGCTTGGCGGTGGCCTTTTCGGGAGGTGTGGACAGCGCCTTTTTGCTCAAGGTGGCCCATGACGTCCTGGATCAGCGGGTCATGGCCGTGACGGCCCGGTCTCCGTCGATTGCCGCCCGGGAATTGAGGGAAGCGGAGAGACTTGCCTGCGAGCTCGGCGTCAGGCATCTGGTCATCGATACGGATGAATTCCGCCTGAGCGGCTACATCGACAATCCAGTGGACCGCTGTTACATCTGCAAACGGGAGCATTTTACGAAAATATCCGCGGTCGCCTCGGAGTACGGTTTACATGTCGTCGCCGACGGGTCGAACGTCGATGACCGGGGAGATTACCGCCCGGGGGCGCGCGCCCTCCGGGAACTGGGAATCGTTTGTCCCCTGATCGAGGCCGGTCTGAAAAAACATGAAATCCGCCGCTTATCGAAGGAAATGGGCCTGTCGGTCTGGGACAAGCCCGCCCTGGCCTGCCTGGCTTCCCGCATACCCTACGGGCAGAAGATTACCCGGGAGAAAATCGCGTCGATCGACAGGGCTGAAACGTATCTGCGGGACCTGGGGTTCCGTCAGGTCCGGGTCCGTCATCACGGGGACATCGCCCGCATCGAGGTGGCGGCGGAGGACAGACGGCGTTTTTTCGAAACGGTCCCGCTGGACGAGGTTGACGGGGAACTGAAAAAATGCGGATTTTCTTACGTCGCTTTGGATCTGCGGGGATACCGTACGGGGAGTCTGAACGAAATCGCCGTTTCCTCTTCCAGGGGCCCGGGGTGTTCCCCAACCGCTACGGAACGACTGCCAGGGGGGTGAACGATGGACCGGCGTGAACTGAAAAACCTGTTCGAGAGAATCCGGGACGGCCGGATCGACGTGGACACGGCCCTCTCCGAACTGGGGAAAAAGTATTACCTGGATATCGGGTGTGCCAAGGTGGACATCCTGCGGGAGGCCCGCGTGGGTTATCCCGAAGTCATCTTTTGTCCCGGGAAAACGACCGGGCAGATTCTTGCAATCTTCAGGGCCATGATGGAAAGGCGATCCAGTATTCTGGCCACCAGGGCGACGGAGGAGGTGTACGGCGAAGTCCGGAAAATGTGTGCCGAGGCGGAATATCACCACCTGGCCGGAGCCATCACCGTTCGCCGTGAAACACCCCCTGTGCCGGAAAGTTACATCGCCGTCGTGACGGCGGGCACGTCGGACCTGCCTGTGGCGGAAGAGGCGGCTGTGACGGCGGAACTGTTCGGCAATCGCGTGGAACGCGTTGTGGACGTGGGTGTCTCCGGTATCCAGAGGTTGTTTCTCAACCTGGATCCAATCAGGGAGGTCAAGGTTATTGTTGCAGTGGCGGGCATGGAGGGCGCTCTGCCCGGCATCATCGGCGGTCTCGTCGATAAACCGGTCATTGCCGTGCCGACCAGTGTCGGTTACGGGGCCGGTTTTCAGGGCCTTGCGGCGCTTCTGACCATGCTGAACAGTTGCGCCGCCGGAGTGTGCGTGGTAAACATCGACAACGGTTTCGGGGCGGGCTATATGGCCGGCATGATCAATCACTTGAAATAACGGAGGAATAGCTGCGGTTTCATGTTATTTAAACCCATAAAATGGGTCCTGCTCTGGGCGTTGTTTATTCTGATCTTATGCGGAATTCCAGGCAAGGATATCCCGGATGTCTCATTTCTGGCAAATCTGAACTTCGACAAGCTTGTCCATGCCGGTATTTTCTTCGTTTTCATCCTGTTGACCATACGGGGTTTCATGGTTCAAACCCGGTACAGTGTCATGCGGAATCACGCGAAGCTGTTGGCCTTCGTCATGTGTGTCGCCTACGGATACCTGATGGAGGTCATGCAGGGGAGATGGTTCGAGGGCAGAAGTATGGATGTTTATGATTTTATAGCCAACACATTCGGCTGTGTCATGGGTCTCGTATTTTACAACCGGATTTCACGCAATATTCTAGGAAAATTTCTGAATTAGGCGATTGGGGGGAAAGGGGGCCTGATCCATTCATCGTTGTTGGGGGGCAATTCAGAGGTTGTATCAGGGGTTGATAACCTGTAATATACGACACGTCTGTGAGAAGAAGGATGACAAACCACCCATTACCTACCAGAAGAAAGGACGTGAATCACATGGAACAGCCAAGACCGCCATTTCCGCCTTTTGATGCGGAGACAGCAGCAAAAAAGGTAAGACTTGCCGAGGATGCCTGGAATACGCGGGACCCGGAGAAGGTTTCCCTTGCCTACACCCGGGACACGGTTTGGAGGAATCGCTCGGAATTTCTTTTCGGGCGTGAAGAGGTGCTCCGGTTTCTTGAGCGCAAGTGGGCGAGAGAACTTGAATACAGGCTCATAAAGGAACTTTGGGCCTTCCACGGAAACCGGATCGCTGTGCGCTTCGCCTACGAATGGCACGATGACTCGGGAAACTGGTACCGGTCATATGGAAACGAAAACTGGGAGTTCAATGAAAGCGGATTCATGCACAGGCGGATGGCAAGCATCAATGATCTGCCGATTAAGGAGGCCGAGCGCAAATATCATTGGCCTCAAGGCAGGAGGCCCGACGGGCATCCCGGTTTGTCCGATCTTGGTCTATGACCATTACACCTGAAAATCCGCCGGATACGGTTTGTATCGTCCGCCGGGCAGTTGCGCGCCGCCCCTGTCTCTTCCTGCCGTTTGCCCTGCTGGTCCTGCTGCTGTGCTGCTGCCCCGCCGCTCTCGCCGAACCGCCGTCGGGAATTCCGGTCCTCCTCGATGATGTCCCGGTTCTGACCGTCCACGCCGGAGGGTTTACCTTTACACCGGAGGAGCGGGCCAAAGCGATTTCCGTCCGTATTGCCTCGCTGGCACATACGCCGAGGCTGGCGGTGGAGCGTATCGAGATTTCCCACGGCGAATCGGAAAGCGTGATCAAGCTCGACGACATCATGCTGATGACCGTGACGGATGACGACGCCGCGGCGGCAAAGGTCCCCCGCGAAGATCTGGCAAGGGGAAACGCCGAGAAGATCAAACAGACTATCGCGGATTACCGCGAGCGGCGAAGCACCCGGATCCTGATGATGGGGGCGGGCAAGGCCGCCGCCGTGCCGCTGGTGTTGGTCTTCCTGTTGTTCCTGTTGAAGCGTTTCTTTCCCCGCCTGGAAAAGCGCGTGACCTCCTGGAAGGGAACCGTAATCCGCACGATCCGCTTCCAGTCCATGGAGATCCTCAACGAGCGACGGGCGGTGGGGCTGCTGCTTTCACTGCTCCGCCTGGCGCGTAACGTGCTGGTCCTCCTGCTTCTGTACATCTACATTCCCCTGGTGCTCAGTTTCTTTCCCTGGACCGAGGGGGTGGCGGAACGACTGTTCGGTTATGTGATCGCCCCGGTGATTAAAATCTGGCTTGCAATGAGCGCCAACCTTCCCAATCTCTTCTTCGTCCTGGTGATTGCCGTCTGCACCCGGTACTTTATCCGTTTCTGCCGTTTTCTCTTCGCCGAGGTGGAACGCCGGAAAATAACCCTGCCGGGATTTTATCCCGACTGGGCCATGCCCACCTTCCGGATCATCCGCTTTCTGATTATCATCTTTGCCGTCGTGATGGCCTTCCCCTATCTACCCGGTTCGGATTCCCTGGCTTTCAGAGGGGTGACCGTCTTTCTGGGGGTTCTGTTATCTCTGGGATCATCGTCGGCCGTAGCCAACGCCGTGGCCGGGACAATCATCATTTACATGCGCGCTTTCCATGTGGGGGACCATGTCAGAATTGGCGACACCGCAGGGGATGTCATCGAAAAGAACCTGCTGTTGATCCGGGTCCGGACACCCCAAAATGTGGATATCACGATCCCCAACGCCGTGGTGCTGGGGAGTCACATCACCAATTACAGTTCGTCCAAGGAGTTGATTCTGCACACCGACGTGACCATCGGCTACGACGTTCCCTGGCAGCGGGTACACGCGTTGCTGATAGACGCCGCCGGGAGAACGGAAGGAATACTTCCCGATCCGCCTCCCTTCGTGCGGCAGAAGGCACTCAACGACACCTCCGTCGCCTACGAAATCAACGCCTACACGAACGCTCCCTCAAGGATGGGGGCGACCTATTCGGACCTGCACCGGAACATCCAGGATTGCTTCCAGGAAGCCGGGGTGGAAATCATGTCGCCTGGCGTCCTGGCCCTGAGGGACGGCAGCGCCGTGGCGATCCCGTCGGATTTTTTGCCGTCCGCTCTCCGGGTAAGGGCCGAACAGGAATGACCCGGCGATGGTTGTCAGAACCCCGTTTTCACTTCCAGACTGAAGGGAAGCACCTTTTTGAAATCGGCCATGTCCCTGTCCCAGGTCACGAGGATAAACTCATGTTCCCCAGGGGGAATCGACAGCGCAACCTGCCCTTCCCAGGGCGTACCGCTCCAGGCTTCGACAAATCGGTCATTCAGGTACAATGCCCATGGGGCATCGGCGATGGCCGAAAATTGCAGAGATACCCGGGAGACGGAATCACCCGATCGCATGGGGGCTGACCAGGAGGGCAGTCCCCTGAGCAGGCCACGCCATTTCCATGCGTCGGAAACGATCCCCTGCATCGAAAACGTATTGATCCTCTCCGTCAGGGCGTCCACCTCGACCATGTCACCTCCGATAAGGGCCTGCTCTGACAGGACATTTCTGAGCAGGAGCCAGGATGGAAAATGTTGGGCGTTGTGGCGCAGGCTCGCCTGCAACCATTTTACCGCCTCACGGCCCTGTCCTTCTTCGGCGGAAATCCTCGCCAGATAATACGCCTGAAGTCCCGGATTCTTCCGGTTCTCGTCAAGTTCGGACCGCAGGATATGGCTGATGGACCGGGTGTCCCCCCAGGTACCGATCTTTTCGCCCCGTCGGTCGATCTGCTTCAGGGCGCCCATGATATTCCCTGAAAGCAGCAGAACGCCGGGGTGATTCCTGTCCAGTCGGGCCAATTCCCGGAACTCGAGGTTGTCAGAAAGATCGGTTCCCGGTGGGGTTCCCTTCAGAGTCGACCACAACCCTTCGATTTTTTGACGACGCAGTGCTTCGCCTTCACGGAGAAAAGCCAGTCCGGGCACCGCGTCGTTTCGGTTCAGCAGAAAGGACGCGGCGCTGAGATAGCTTTCGGCTTCAGGTGGCAGAAGGGATTTCAGAAAGGGGAGACAGGCCGGGCCCAGATTCAGGTTGAGGGCGTCCGCAACCCTCCCGGCCAGCGCCGGATCGCGCGCCAGGGCCTGGCGGTAGGGGGATTGCCAGGCATTTTCGTCGACTCCCGGGGTGTTCAGGCGGTAGGCATAAAGGGCGATGTTCCCCGCTTCCATCTGGAGTCCTGTATCGGCGGGACGCAGGCCCGTTGCGACGGTCATCGCCCGGACGGCGCGGTCCAGATTTGCGCGGTGATCGTTTCCCGTTTCACCGTCGCGGAGGAAAAGGGTCCACCCGAGGGTCCGCCAGATTCGCCAATCCGTTGGATTCCGTTTGAGACCCTCCTCAAGAAGATGAAGAGAGGGATCCCGTAAAGCGCGTTCTTTCGCATGAAGAAGAGAACCCTTTGTTCCGGAATCCTTCACCAATTCCTCGGCACTCCAAAGCCAGTAAGCGGAAATACCCGGTGCGAGGCTCCGCGCCTTGCGCAAATTCAACGGGGAGGGTTCCTGACCGGCCAGGGTGGAGTTCCTGAAAAACGGGGTCTTCATATCGGCCCGCCAGATCCGGGTCACCTCCAGGGAAGCCGCCGCCAGCACCGTGGTCATGCCCAGGACGATACAGAGCAACCACGACCTCTTCAGGCGGCATATCGCGCCCGGCCCATTGTACGAGAACGCGCCCTCCCGCTGATCCCTTCCGTGAACGACCCGCCAAGTGAGGGCCAGAATGAGAGCGAGGAGCAGGCCGTTCGCCGGTATATGGAGGCTGAAATCACTCAGGGAATGGATAACAACCGCCACGACCGCGCCGAGACCGCCCAGGCCGACACCGACGGCCAGTGGATCGTGACGGCCGCGCCAGCGAATGACGGTCAGAGGAAAAAAAGTCAAAAGTGCCGCGGCGACGACAAGGAATCCGGGCCACCCATACTCCGCGGCCAGCTGGACCCAGTCGTTGTGCACATAATCGACGGTTTTATCGAGACCAATCTGCTGGAAACGGGGGTAAACATACTCGAACGTTCCGCCTCCCGAACCCGTCAGAGGGAAAGCCTTCGCCATAGCGAGACCATCGCTTGCCATGGCCAGGCGGACCTTCGCGTCAGGAAACCAGTGCAGACGCCGGGCGATCCGTTCCGTTGCGGCATATCCGACGAATGTAACGGCAAGGGACAGGACCGCCATAAACACGAACCCCGTGCGGGTGCGCGAATAACGGGCCAGGAGCAGGCCCATCATGAAAACGAACCCGCATACCAGAGAAATCAAGCCGCCGCTGGAGGCGCTGTTCAGGAGGGCCGCGAGCATGAGGATCAGGGCGGCCACCAAACCGTAGCCCCTGGGGCCGAACATTTCAAGATGCTGTTTTAATTTCTGAAAAACCCGTCTGGCTTTGCGGCGGTCTCGGGGGGATCCCCCCTGTTGACCGATGCTCCAGAGATAGCCAACGGCAAGACAGATCGTCATGGCCATATAGTTGGCCAGGTGGTTGCGGTTGATGAAGGTTCCCGTCAGGACCCCTTCCGAAAAAGGGTTTTCCCACCACAGAATGATATTCCGGCCCGAGGCCAGTTGAAACATCCCGTAGACGCTTTCCAGCACGCCCAGCAGGATGACCCACCAGACGACCCGATGAACCTGTTTTCCGCTCTCAAGGGAGTAGAGAGCCAGCCAGTAGAAAAGAAGAAAGGCCAGGGCCAGCAGGAGGGTTTTCATCGTCATGGAGGGGTACAGGGAAAGGCTGCCCCGTACAGGTGCCTCGAGAAGATCGAGGGAGAGCCAGGTTTTTGCCGTCTCTGGGGAAAGCATGTGTAGAACATGAACCGGCAGAGGCAAAACCTGCAGCAAACCCCAAAGGATGAAAAAAACCCCCGCCAGCGAGGGGGGATCCAGAATCAGAACGAACGGTCGGTTGCAGGGGGGTGTCCCCTTCCCTTCAGGGGCGGAGGGGGCATGGTTTCGGTGGGGCGTGCTCCCGTACATGTTGAGCCACAACGCCGCCAGGGAGACAAAAAAAATGGCCAGGCTGAAAATGCTGCGCACCCAGACATGGACTCCCCCGAAGAAGATCAGAGCGAAAGCCGGGATTCCCGGAAGGAAAACGCAAGCGGAAGCCTCCCATTTTTTCTCTATCGCTGTTACCGCCGTTTTGAGCTTGTCTGCCATGGTAAGCCTGAGGTCTGTTCCATGCCTGCCGGGCCGCCGGGGTCGGATCGGGAGAGGATCCTGATGTTTCATCGGAGATGCGGCAAGGCGATGGGGAGGAATTTCTCTTTACCGGGACGATAAAGCGGTCCGGGATTCGCGTAAATCCGCCGTTTCCCGGGAGATCGGGAAGGGGGCTCGATCTCTGAAACCCCCGGTGGGGTCTTCGGGGAATCCAGGGCGGATATTGGGTTCGGCCTCAAGTTTTCGGCCGTTTCTTTTTTTTCTTTTTCTGGCCGGCTTCACCATAGTAGTAATGATGATAGTAATGATAGTGGTAATAGTAATTATCGTCCCTGGTGTCAATATCGTTGAGGATGGCCCCCAGGACCCGCCCCTGGGCGTCGCGGATCTGCTTTACGGCACTGGCGACGACGTGACGGCTCGTCACCCCGGCGTGGGTCACGATTACCGTTCCGTCAACCAGGCGGGCTAACAGGACCGCGTCCGTCACTGCCGAGACGGGGGGTGAGTCGATGATGATCCGGTCGTAGGATGCTTTCCACTCTTCGATAAGGGACTGCATTCTGGTGGAAGCGATCAGCTCGGCCGGATTGGGGGCGATGGGACCGGATGAGATAAAGGATAGATTTTCAACCGAGGTTCCCTGGATCATGGTACGCCAATCCCCGTCACCGACCAGAATGTTTGACAGGCCCTGATCGTTTTTCAGATTCAGGGTCTTATGAAGTCGCGGCCGCCGCATATCGAGGTCGACCATCAGGGTTCTGTCGCCGGCGAAAGCCATGACCATGGCCGTATTGGCGCAGGTAAGGGTTTTTCCTTCCGATGCTGCGGCGCTGGTGACCAGGATGATTTTGGGAGACTGGTCGGGGGCGGAGAAGAGAATGCCCGTCCGCAAGCCGCGGTAAGCCTCGCTGACCGGGGATTTTGGATTGTTCAGCACCATGAGATCCGGGGTCGCATGACCCTTTTCATCGGTTTCAAACCGGGGAATGGACCCCAGGTAAGGCAAGGCGGCGAATTTTTCGAGGTCTTCCGGGTTCTTGACCGTATCGTCCATGTACTCCGAGAAGAAGGCGGCCCCCGTTCCCAGGCCGAGACCGACAACCAAAGCGAGAAGGAGTCCCTGAGCTTTCTTGGGTTTGACCGGGGTCCGTGGAACTTCGGCCGCGTCCACGACATGGATGTTCACCGTCCGGTTTTCCTCGGTCACGCTCGTTTCCTTGAGGCGTTTCAGGAGGAGATCGTACAGCTGGCGGTTCGATTCGGCTTCCTGCTCCAGGACCTGGAACTGGATCGTGACCTTGTCCCGGTTGATCGTTTCGCCCTCGCTGTGGCGCATGGCCGACATGAGACTCCCTTCCTGGCGGGAAGCGACCTCGTAGTTGGCCTTCAGGGCGTTGACGATGTTGACGATTTCCTGCCGCTTGAGGGTGCGCAGATTATCGAGTTCCTCGTTCAATGCCACCATGACGGGGTGTTTCGACCCGTACTTGCTCGATTTTTCCGTTCTCTCCCGGATCAACTGGATTTCCTTGTCCTTCATGGAAATGATGATGGGGTTCATGACCACTTCGGGAATGCTGTCCGACGCGTCCGGGTTTCGTAATAGTTCCGTCGCTTTACGGTATTTTATCTCCGCTTCTATGCGTCGGTTGGTCGCCTCCGTGAGCTGGGTGTTCACTTGACGGAGACGCTGTCGGGTGATGTCTTCCGACGCCTGATGTCCCTGACCCTTCGTGGCCATAACAGACAGGCCGTATTTTTCACGGTACTGCTGCAGGGCCTGTTCGGACGCCTCCATCTTTTGCTTGGCCTGCTTCACCTGTTCGTCCAGAAAGGTCGATGCCGACTGGGTGCTCTTGATCCTGATGCCGAGATTCCAGTCAATGTAGGCCTGTGCCAGCGTATTGGCCGCCCCGGCCGCCAGCTTGGGGTCGGGTGAGTCGAAACTGATTTCGACGATGCGGCTGTTCCGCACCGGCTTGATGGCCAGACCGGTCTGGAAGGTGCTTACAAGGGCTGCTTCCCTTTCGTCGGGGCTGGATGAAAGGGAACGGGCCGGTTCCCCGGATGAGAACCATGAAGCGGGTGAAAACAGGGAAAATCCTGCATCGTCCGAGGGTTTGTATAGGGGATGACCGTCCAGGTTCATGCGGCGGATCACCTCCCGGGAAATAGCCCGGGACTCCAGGATCCGGTACTGGGTTTGGTAGAAGTCCTGACCCGACGGATCGATGGCGAATATCTCCTGGGGTGACAGGAGATTCGGGTTGGCCCGCTCGATAAGGAGCTGGGTCGTTCCCCGGTAAATCGGGACCGCCGAGAAAACATAAACGATCACCACCGCCAGAACGACCAGCAATGTCGTTAGAATCAATTTACGGCGCTTCATGATCACGCGCCAGTAGTCGAGGAGATGGGCCTCCTCAAACAGGTTTGCTTTCTGGTTTTCTTGCATAATCAGACCTGGTTAAAAGAAACTTTCGGGGACAACGATGGTGTCCCCAGGCAGGACCCGGGTTTCCATGGATGCCTTGAATTCGATTTTCTTTCCGTCCTGTTCCCTTGTGATCTTCGTTCTGCGCGGGGCCGATTTCGGTGTCAGGCCGCCACCCATACTGATGGCCATGAGAACCGTGGTCCCCCTCTCGAGGTTGTACTTGCCCGGGTTCTTGACTTCACCCATGACAAAAAAGAAGGGCATTTTAGGCACAATGATGGAGTCCCCGTCGCAAATCGTGATGTTGCTGGCCTTATCGCCGGCAAGGGCATCCTTGAGATTGATCTTGAAGATCCGGTCATGACGTTTTTCCGCATCTTCTATGGTCAGTCCGTGTGCAACAGGACGCGCCGGACGGATGACAATCACTTCCTCCCCCGCGTTTCCGGTTGGGCCACCCGCCTGGGACAGGACGAAAAGAATGTTGTTTTCCCTGGTTACGGCATAGGTTCCCGGGGTGGTTACCTCGCCCATGACGAAGACGCGCTGGCTTTTATATTCACGCACCGTAACGGTGAGCTGCGGATTGACGAGAAAACCCTCTTCCAGTCTTGCCGCGAGATTTTTCTCCAGTTCCGTGCATGACAGGCCCCCCGCCTGCACTTCACCGATCAGGGGAAAGGAGATCATCCCCTCGAGGGATACGGGCATGATCCGTGTGAGGTCATCGTGACCCCACACGATGATTTCCAGAACATCCTCCCGACCGATCAGGTAGTCCCCCTGTGCCCTTGCCGTCTGCCGGGATAAAAGGACGCACAGGATCAGGGCGAGACAAAAAAACACCCCCTTCACCGTTCGGTGTTTTCCATAGCGGCAAAGGGGGCGGTTCGTGTCTGTAAAAACACCCGTTACGTTTTTCCGGTCTGTCACTCCTTTGTGAAAAAATGAACAATTTTGTGAAATTGAGATCGACATGTTTTCCTATGCTTAACCATCCTTTTCCGGATATTTAAAAATGAACCGTCCCTTTGACGAAGAAACGATTCTCATCATAGTCGTAGCGGATAAAATTGGAATCCCGGTCCATGTAGGTGTAACCGACATTCCACAGGAGCCATCGCTGCATGGCGTAATCAACACCCAGGGTCGCGTAGTAGATGTCGTCATTCCGATGCTTCAGCCGGCCGTCCGTGTCGAAGGTTCTGCCATCAAAATCGTTCTTCCCGTATCCCAGGATGGCGTTCAAGCGGATCTTTTCATTCATGGAGAGGATATGGCTGTACCCGATGGAATAATCATCCCGGGTGTGAGGTTCATTTGTGTCCTCGTCTTCTTCGATGGCCCGGAACGCCTTCAGTTTGATGGTGTCATAGGGGGTCAGCTTGTAGGCGAGGTCAACCTGCGTTGAGAACTCGTCGATCTTGTCGTCCTTGTGGATCCTGCTGCCTCTGCGTTCCCGCTTATCATCGTATTTCTTCTGCGTCCAGCCGAGCTTGATGTACCCGCTCAACTTGGCTGTGGGATCGAAGCCGAACCCGGTATAAATGGTGTGGTTTTTGTTGTCGTGAAAATCGTCCTGGGGGTAATCGACCCTGGAATAACTGTACTCCAGAAGCGCCTCGGTCTTTGCGGTAAGGCGGTAATAAAGGGAACCGCCGACGGTATGCCGGTCATAATCCCCGGTGTTGTTGTACCGGTTGTCGTATTCGTAGTTATAGAAGTTATACCAGGTGGCGACGGCCCATCGATCGGCAAACTGGTATTTAGCCTTGGCGAAAAAGTCATTGGCCTGGTAAGGCTTATCCCGGTAGGGATCGGCGGCACCGGAAACACCGCGTATTTTTTTCCATTTCCTGACCGTTTCCGAATCGGTGAATCGATCACTGACCTCAATCGTCAGCCCTCCGGGAAAATCCAGGTTCAGGCTGGCAAAGGCCACCTGATGGACATAATCGTTTTCATCATGTTTGTTGTAATAATTGATGTCGGCCTGGTAACCGGCTTTGATGCTGTGGCGGCGTAACGGCAGGACCACGGCGATACCGGGCGATACGGTGGTGATCCAGTCGCTCCTGTCTCTCAGTCCGTCATAGCTCAAATAGACATTATCCGTGTACGTTTCCTTTATGGAGATGCTTGGGTGAACCTCCAGGGGACCCAGTTTGATGTTTCCCTGGCCGTCGGGTAAACGTTCCAGTGCCTGTACAGGGAATGCCCAAAAACTAATGAAGAGAATAAAGGCGAAAATAATTGATTTGTTTTGCATGGAAGCCCATCCTTTCTAAGTAGCTTGAATCCGTCAGTTGGTGGTTATCGCGGCATTGGGTTTTGCCGTTTTCGATTTCCACACCAAATGATTCCATCTTCACCATTTCAACTAATGGGAGGGAGAAGGGGTAGGACGAGGAGTCACGCCGCCGCCGCCGCCGCCCGAACCCGGCCTCGTTCCATCAAAGCCCGGTCCGTAATAGATCGGCCCGCCGGGGGCGCTCAGACCAAAGCCCGCGCCCTGTGCCGCCGCGTCTCCGCTGCCTCCCGCGTTGCGAATGGCATCGACACAGGAGGACTGCGAAATATTCGCGGATGTACAGGCTGCCGCGACAAGACTCGATGGCGCGTGGGCCCCACTTTTCGGTGCAATCTTTCCGGTGTTGAACGCCGTCAGCACCGCTTTGTAAAGAGAAGAAATGAAGTTGCTGTCTGCCGTTGCGTTTGCATTCCAACCCGATTCAGGGCTGATTCCCAGGGCAGACAAGGCGTCGACGGCATTCTGCCCCGTTGCATTGGCCGGGAGACTGACTCCCAGGAGTGACGCCAGGTTCAGCGCCACGCTTCCCTGGGTGGCTCCTGTAACCTGGGCGGGGGCCGTCCCCGCGAAAAAGAAGACCACCAGTACGACCAGACTCACCGCCAGTTTTCTGCAGACACGTTTTTCGTTTTTCATTCCATTCTCCTTAAGGGTATTTTCGAATACATTTTTCGGTTTCCGTCGGAACGACACCCCATAAAACCGCAACATCCCCGACCGGTTGCGTGGTGTACGTGCGATCCCTGCACGGATGCAACATATTGCCATAAAATAAAATGTTGTCAATATACCTTGCTGTTTTTTAAGGAAATTTTCACTGAAACCTATCGGTTTTTTGCCCCAGGATTCAGCTCTAAACGCAGTAACTATATGAATATATTATAAAATGAGCTTCCTTCCAACGGCCCATGGACGAACCGTTGTCGGTATAACTCGTCCCGGTAACCCTGATCCATGTTGGCGGTGTGGGCTGTGATCGTCATGGTCAGGCCTTCCACGCCAAGCGGTCACCGAGAAAACCCGCAAGAAGGCTCTTTTTCTTGGGGGCCATTTCCATCCCTGTTTTCCTGTATGGCCAAGCTGCCGGAAAAACCGCCGATAGTTCCCGTCCGTCAAGCATCCGTCGGGGGTTGCCCTCAAGAAGAACCTCCGTGCCTTCCCGACCCACATGTTGATCCAGCAAAGGTACCGCCCCGGACAGAACGGGGGTTCTACCCGTCGATGAATGGGCGTCGGAAGCCACACAGTGTACCCAGCCTCTCTCAAGAAGTGAAAAGACCGTTTCTCTTGCCCGGGAACCAAAATGTCCCGTCAGGCTCATGGCCGTAATCTGGACCAGTCCGCCTCCGGAAATCCCGTCCGCCAGGATATCCGGTCTGGCCTGGACCATGCGGTTCCGTTCCGGATGGGTCAGGATCGGGGTGAAACCGGCGAGGCGCATATGGAACAAAAAATTTACGATGGACGGAGGAACGGTATCAGGGTGAATTTCGATCAGGACAAAGCGGCCGCCGATGCAGAGGCCGGGGTTTTCCTCGAGAAATGAAACGAGGTCGGGATCGATGTGGACTTCTCCGGCCGCATGAAGATTGATGGGAATCCCAATGCTTCTGATTTTATTTCGTAACGCTTCATAAACAGGCAGAATCGATGTGGTGCTGTTCGGGTATTTACCCTGATAACAGTGGGGTGTTGCCACGATGGTATGGATGCCGTCGTCGGAAGCGATGCGGCACATTTCCAGGGCTTCGTCCATCGTTTTCGGACCATCGTCGAGAAAGGGCAGGATGTGACAATGCACGTCTATCATGCTTCAGAGAACCTTTTTCTTCCTGAGCGTGGGGATAAAAACACCGACCACCCGATTATATCGGGCCCGTGTCTTGTAAAAGAATACACCACCGTCTTCCCCCAGTGACTGGGATTCGAACAGCCTACGCAATTTCCGTAAAAATGCAAGATATTTCCCGTGAGTTTGTCCATTTGAAAAGATTATCCCGGTTTGGGCGCTCCCTCATAGGCAAATCCATTGACATGAACAGCCTGTGTTTTGTATAAAAAATGGCCGGATATGAACAGCCTGTGCCGTTTCGTCATCTTTCCAACTTCTTGCGTGCACAGCTAAACGATGGGGCGATTGGTTCAATGCGAGGGTGAAGCGACATGATCCAGGGCAAGCTCAAGACCTCTTGGGTGAGACGTCTTCTTCTCGGATGTTCCGTTCCGGTCGTGGTCGTTCTCCTGTTCCTGTCATTGCCGGTTAAGGCCGGGGCGTGGGGGAAGGTCATGGTTGTCAAGGAGAAGACAAACATCAGGGCCAAGCGTTCGGTCCAGTCTCACCTGAAAGGTAGTCTCAATGCCGGTGATAAGGTGAGAGTGGATTTCTACCGCGACAACTGGTACGCGGTCTTCCCCCTTGCACAGAAAGAGCGCCGGGAGTCCAAGGCGTTCGGTTATGTCCACGCGCCCCGCCTGACCCCCCTCAAGCCAGATGGCAAAACAAAAAAAACATCCGCCGGGCAGGCCACGCTGGTCATCAAAGACATCCGATACTATCTCGAAACAGATGGCGCAGAGAAAATCTACGTTGAATTAAGCCGGTACGCCATACCCGAGATAAGTACGACAAAGGGGGAAACCCCGCAGTTGATCATGCATTTTCAGCATGTCAAAGCCCTTGGCGAAGCCCTGGCGTTCATCCATGTTCCGGGCAGACTGATCCGGGCGGTCCGCTCGAGTCTGAATCCGGAGAACCATGTTTCCCGAATCATCCTGGAACTGGCCGGTGGAAAAGATTACACGGCTAATCAAAAATTCTACGAGGCGGAAAACCTGTACGCCCTTGAATTGAAGGAGGACCGGGGTTCCGTGAATCCCTGAGCACAAAAGAAGGCGATGTCCGCCCCAAGGCACTTCCGGATATTCGAGGGCGGTTGGGCTTCATCATGGGACGGGTGGTCCCCATACGTGAAATTGCTGAATATATTCGTTTCAGCGTCACACGCGATTATACCGGCGTCACGTTATCCCTTTTACGGCCTGACAAGGGCACCGGAAATAGATGTTGACAGGAAACATGAATCATTCTATATTATTGAAATTACGGAGAAGATTGCTTTACCAGGGTGGCTGCCCATCGTCCATTCGCGCTGCCATATATCGTGCATGTTATAGTACGTGTATTTTATTATCGATGCGAGGCATGTCATGACATCCTTCCCGTTTTCCACACAATTCGGTCAAAGAGGCGAGTTTCCTGCTCTTCCAGGCATTGCTCTGGGCATGTTACTTCAATTGCAATTTCAGGGTTTGGGTTCGTCACGGAGCACCCTTGTCGGAATGGAACCCGGCAAATTCCTGATAGTGAACACCCCACCCATTGCGGAGATTGGCTCAAAGCTCTTTATGAAAAACCACGCGATTGTCCGTTATCTCTCGTCAGGGAATGTGTACGCATTTCGTTGCACACTCCTGAGACTCATCAAGGACCCTTTCCGCTTGTCTGTTCTGTCCTATCCGGAATCTTTTGAAAACATGAACCTGAGAAAGCATGAACGGATTTCCTGTATCCTTGACGCCTCTGTTTCCCTTGACGAAAAAAAATATGACGGCCTGGTTACCGATCTGAGTATCGGTGGATGCAACTTCGAGTTCAGTAAGTCCGACTCGACGGAGTTTCCCGATATCAAGATAGCCGATGAGTTGCTTATTTTCATTCAATTGAAACAAAGAACGGACCTGGAGGGAATCCACGTCGCTGTGCGCAGCATGCAAAAAGACAAGGACTCCTTATCCCTGGGAATGGAGTTTGTTGCGGCCGACCAGGCAGCGGGACTTGAGCTTATCCGGAAAGAACTGGCCGATTTCATCCACACCATAGAAGAATATTAGGGTAACGTTGTGCGGTTCCCCGTACATTCACACCCGTTGACGGGAATCGGGGGGCGGATTTCGCAGCCACGGGTTGAAGCGGGATTCGTCGGGAGGCAACCGGTTTCCCGGAATCTTCCGTTTCCACGTCCCCTTGCAACATGCCTTCACAGGTGAGACGGGTGCATTCCGGCTTTCCATCCGGACGGCCTCGGAAAGCCTTGAACACGCGGATCACCGTGGATTGTTCCCTTGGGTCATGGGAGCTGACCGTAATTGCTTTGACACAGGAAGGCACATTCCTTATACTGGCGCGAAAACAACCCGTGAGGCATTGATATGGGAGACTGCTTCGGGCGGTCTTTGTTTTCGCTTTCAGGATACGCCGGGCCCTTGGCCATGGCGTGATTTTCAACGCGGCCATGGCCATATCGGGGTACGGGGAGGTAAATCGTGGGTAAAATTCGTGTGGGTGTAATCGGCATCGGGCATCTCGGCAATTATCACCTGCAAAAATATCAAAAGATAGAAAACGTAAGGATTTCCGGGGTGGTGGATATCGACCCCTTGCGTGCCGAAAAAGCGGCAGGCATATTCGGGTGCGCGGCCTATGCCGATCATCGGCACCTGGTGGAAACCGTGGATGCGGTGAGCATTACGGTGCCCGCGCAGTTCCATCATGTCGTCGCCAGGGATTTTCTGGTCGCGGGCAAGGATGTATTGATTGAGAAACCCTTCACCGCCACCCTTCAGGAAGCGGACGATCTCATCTCGCTCGCATCGGAAAAACATCTGGTCCTCCAGGTCGGTTTCATCGAACGGTTCAATCCCGCCATTGTGGCCTTGAACAAGGTCATGGGCCGGCCGTTGTTCATCGAATCCCACCGCCTGCATCCTTTTATCGAACGTGGTACGGATGTGGATGTGGTCCTGGATTTGATGATCCATGATCTCGATCTCATTTTGCATTATGCGTGCTCGCCCCTGAAGGACGTCGACGCGGTCGGCGTCTCGGTTCTCTCGGACAAGGTGGATATTGCCAACGTCCGGCTCAAGTTTGCCAACGGGTGTGTGGCCAATATTACGGCCAGCCGCGTTACCCTCAAGCGCATGCAGAAAATCCGTTTTTTTGGTTTGGAGGGCTATCACGCCGTGGACTTCGGTAAACGGGAGCTCGTGTCGGTGAAGCGGCAAGAAAGGGAGGGGGGGAAAATAACGATCGGTCTTAACGAAGTGCAGGTGGCGCAATACGACCCGCTGGAGGAAGAAATTCGTGCATTTGTCGACTCTGTCGCACGGAGAGCCGAACCTCCTGTTTCCGGGGTGGAGGCCAGAAAATCTCTGGAACTGGCGTTGTTGATCAACGAAAAAATGAAGACGGGGAGGGATGTCGCGTTATGATTCCCATGGTGGATCTCAGAAGGCAGTATCTTCAGCTCAAACCGGAAATTGATGCCGCGGTCCTGGGGGTACTTGACACGACCCAGTTCATCCTCGGGCCAAACGTTTCAGCCCTTGAGGCCGAGGTAGCCCGTTATCATGACCTGCCCCATGCGGTCGGCGTGGCCAGTGGAACCGACGCGCTCCTGCTGGCGCTCCGGGTTTTGGGGATCGGTGACGGGGATGAGGTTATTACGACCCCATTCACTTTCATCGCCACCGCGGAGGTGCTGGGGCTGCTGGGGGCTGTTCCGGTCTTCGTCGATATCGATCCGCGGACCTTCAATATCGACCCCGGCCTGATCGAAGCGGCGGTGACCCCCAGAACACGCGCCATTATCCCGGTCCATCTGTTCGGCCAGGCGTGCGATATGGCTCCACTTCTCGATGTAGCCGAAAAATATGGACTCAGGGTAATCGAGGATTGTGCACAGGCCTTCGGGGCCCGTTACAGGGGTCAACCTGTCGGAACACTGGGTGACGCGGGCTGCTTCAGTTTCTTTCCCAGCAAGAACCTGGCCTGTTATGGAGACGGCGGCATCATCGTCACCGGAAACGCCGAGATTGACGCCAAGCTGCGTGTACTGCGCAACCATGGCAGCACGGTGCGATACCATCACAGCATTTTGGGATACAACAGCCGCCTTGATGAAATTCAGGCGGCGATCGTCCGTATAAAGCTCCGACATATCGATGCCTTCAATGCGGGACGCAGAAATGCCGCGGAACAATATCGGCAGGTCATTCGTCGCGACGACGTCACCCTGCCCTTTGAAGCGCCGGACTGTAATCATGTCTTTCACCAGTTCACCCTGCTGGCGGAGCGCCGGGATGATCTGATGAAATCCCTTTCTGAAGAGGGGATCGCCAGTGCCATCTATTACCCCATTCCCTTACATCGCCAGGAGGTTTTTGTCGGGCGACCGCATGGCGCCCTGCCTGTCACCGAACGCGTGGCCGATCGGGTCCTGTCTTTACCGATGTTTCCGGAGATTACGCCGGAGGAAATTCGCCGCATTGGTGATGTGATCAATGATTGCGTCTGAGAAAGAGAGTCGTCGCCTGGTCATGATCGTTGCCGGAGAAGCCTCGGGTGATCTGCATGGGGCAAACCTGGTCCGGGAGATGAAGGCCCTTGATCCATCCCTTGTCTTTTTGGGTGTCGGCGGAAGCAGGTTGGAGGCGGAGGGGGTAAGTCTTGTGGCGCGGTCGTCGGACATGGCCGTGGTCGGTATTACAGAGGTCTTCACGAAAATTCGCTTCATCTGCAGGGTTTTCTTTCAGCTTCGGTCGATGCTGAGAAAAGAAAAACCGAGACTGCTTGTTCTGATTGACTACCCGGACTTCAATCTTCGCTTGGCCGCAAAGGCGAAAGCAGCGGGCGTTCCCGTTTTCTATTACATCGGTCCCCAGGTGTGGGCCTGGAGAAAAAGCCGGGTTCATCAGATCCGGCGAATTGTGGACCGGATGGTCGTGATTCTCCCCTTTGAAAAGGCCTTCTATGCCCGCATGGGTTTCCATGTCGATTTTATCGGTCATCCCCTGCTTGATGTGGTCAAGCGCAGCCGGTCCAGGGAAGAGGCCCTGAGGGATTTCGGTCTACAGGACAAAAACCCGATTGTGGCGCTCCTGCCGGGCAGTCGTGAAAAGGAAATCAGAAGTCTTCTGCCGGAAATGATGGGCGCTGCGGTTCTGCTGAAAGAGCATTTCGGAGAAGCGCAGTTCATTCTGCCCCTGGCGGATGCGGTCGATCCGCAGTTGGCGCAGGGGATTATCCAAGTCCATCCTGTTGCCGTCAAGGTTGTTCCGGGGCAGATTTATGATGCCGTCGGCTATGCCGACATAGCGATCGTGGCATCCGGAACGGCCACCCTGGAGACCGCCCTGCTGGAGATACCCATGGTTATCCTGTACCGCACATCCTCCATCACGGCGGCCATCGGAAGACGTTTAATCCGTGTGAAGCATATCGGCCTCGTGAACATCATTGCGGGGAAAACCATTGTGCCGGAACTGATTCAGGAATCGGCTGATGCGGCGAGCATTGCCGATGCAGCACTGAAAATTTTATCGGACAACGAACGGAACGAAAAGATGAGACGCGATCTGGCAAATATCAAGAATTTGTTGGGTAAGCCGAATGCCTCCGCCCGGACGGCTCAACTGGCATTGGATCTCATAAACCGCTCCGGCTGGAAAAACGATTGATTTTTCAAAAACATTTTTCACCCTCTCCCGTTCGCAATCCGGCCGCAAAAAAATCCCCCATACGCAGGGAACCGTGTACCGCGCCCGGGGGGAACGTTAGGCACATCAGTACCACCGGCATATGGGGGAAAAATCACCCTAAACGCTCAATGAAGCTATCGTCCTATGTGTATCCGGAACCGGACACCACATATCCGGGGCCGTCTGCCCGTGAAAACGATGTACACATGGATCAATGCCGAAATACCAAGAAAAACCATCTTGAAAAACAGCCCGATTTTATCGCAAAGAGCAAGGGAAACTCAATTACATGGCAGCAACGACTTTCTTTTTCGAAAGATGCTCCAGAATCTCTTTCAACTGGCCGGCCTCAAACGGCTTGATCATGTAGAAAAGGATGTCCTGTTGCCTGACGGTGCTTTCCAGTTCGCGGGAGTTGTAACCCGTCATGGTGATCACGTCGATGTCGGGCCGTTGCTTCCTGATGATCGGGATCAAGTCGTAACCCTTGATGTCCGGGAGGAAAATATCCATCAGGATCAGATCAAACGTTTCGCTTTGAAGCAACTCCAGAGCCTTCTGGCCTGAATCGGCTGTCGCGCAATCATGTTCCCACAACGCAAGATATCTCTTGAGGAGATCCAGAAAAGGTGCTTCGTCGTCAACGACCAGAACTTTCATATCGCCCACACCAATGGGAAAGACGCCTGTTATGATAATTATCACTCAAGATATATGCCACGAAACCATTTTTCTTATACTATGCTGATTTAGTTTGATAAATTGTTCCTTCTACAATGGTTCCGGCCGGCCAAACCAAAGAATGTATGGGTCATGTATGACCCATTATCGACCATGGCGGAGCTATACCGCAATAAAAATGATGAGTTGCTCGTGTGGGCCATATATGTCCCAAAATGTTACCCATTCAGGCCATATTGCTTCATTTTGCGGAAACGCGTTTTTCTGGAAACGCCCAGGGCATCGGCGGCTTTTCCTTTTTTCCATTTCTGGTTTTTCAGTGCTTCCTCGATAAACCGCTTTTCGAAGGCTTCCACGGCGGCATTCAGTGAATTGTCCGTGTAGCCGGGCAAGCCGGAGGTCATGGATACCCTGGAGATTTCCGGAAGATCGGCGGATGGCAGAAAGTCAAGTTTTTTTTCAGTCAGGTAACGTTGAATGACATTTTGCAGTTCCCGTACGTTACCCGGCCAATTGTATGCGAAAAGGGTTTCCATGATTTTTTCCGGCAGACGGAAAGGCTCTTCCCCCTGTCGATAAAGCGCCATAAAGTGTTCGACCAACAGGGGTATGTCCTCCTTTCGTTCCCTCAACGGAGGAAGGGTGATGGGCAGAACATGAATGCGATAAAAGAAATCCGGCCGAATGGCCTTTCTGTTGACCTGTTCCATCAGATCACGATTTGTCGCCGCAATGATTCGAATGTCCGATTGTTTCAGCCTGGTGTCGCCCACCGGGGTGTAGCCTCCCCCCTCAATCGCCCGTAAGAGCTTGACCTGGATGCTCAGCCCGAGTTCCCCCACCTCGTCCAGGAGCAGGGTCCCCCGGTTGGCCAAATCCAGGTATCCATGTTTGTCGATGTAGGCACCGGTGAAAGCGCCCTTGCGGTGTCCGAAAAATTCACTTTCCATGAGGGTTTCCGGAATGGCCCCGCAATGGACCGTAACAAACTCATTTCCCCGGCGCTCGCTCATGTCGTGAATTTCCCTGGCAACGAGTTCTTTCCCGGTGCCCGATTCGCCGTAAATGATCACATTGGCCCGGGAACCGGCTGCGCTGATGATCTGTTCGTAGACCTTCTGCATGGCCGGACTCTTCCCGATCAGGCATCCGAAGCGATAACGTTCCCGGATGGAGGCCTTCAGCTTGATGTTTTCGAGACTCAGGCGCTCCTTTTCCTGTTCCATTGAAAGTTCTTTGAGTTTGCCTTCCGTTATGTCTCTCAGGATGATCAGGGTCGCCCTGGTGCCGTCCCAAGGGATTCGAGTAAAGTGACCCTCCACCCAGATACTGAGGCCGTTTTTTGTCAGGCAGGGCGCCTGAAAATCCGTTTCCTGTTCCACGTTTTTTCTGGATTCCTCCATGACACGATCCACGTGGGGGTGATGTGTTTCCCGGATCAGTTCCAGAAAGTCTTTCCCCAGGAGATCCGCTTCCCGGTCATATCCGAACATGGACATGAAAGATTGATTGACCAGGATGAAACGGCCCTCTTTCAAGAGGCACATCCCGTTAGAAATATGGTCACAGAGGATTTTATAACGGTTGTCGCCTGGAGGCATGGCATTTTCGTTCAACACTCGGTTTGTCATATCCTGAATAATTTCAACCGCCCCCGCAATTTTCCCCCTGTGATCGTAAACGGGGCAGGCGATTAAATGCAGCAGATGGCGTTTCCCCCTGCGGTCGAGAAAGGGGCCTGAAACTTCCCATGCTCCTGGCAGCATCACCGACGGCATCAGTTGATGGTTTTCATAAAACCGGGGAAGGTCCTCCTCTAGTTGATCCACAATCAGGTCCGCGAGAATGGGTCTTTTTTCACGGTAAAAGGGTTCCCATTGACGGTCCGTTCCGACCACGTCCGCCGCTTTGCGTCTCGTCAACACCTCTGCCGCCCGATTCCAGTGGATGACCTTGTGGTCCGGCCCGATGGTGATTTCCGCCACGGGCATGTTGTCCATAATCTGTTCATGGGCGAGCCCGATTTGCATGCTGTTTCGCTCCTGTCTGTTCATGTGTCAATTATGTCCCATTTTATGGTTTAAAGAAAGGGATTTGTCAACAGGCATTCATCCTCTGTCGCCTGTGCACCCTGGGGAGAAACCCAAATTCTCTTTCCGGGTTGGGCCGTTGGAGAATTCATGGCACCCATGCGTGGGAACGGCCTATACAATCCGGCGGCAAGGTTTGGCTGAGCTGCGGAACGGAAAATTCAAGGGCTTAATTTCTGAGCTTTTTTCTTGACAAGGTGCCCGTCCTGGTATATGGAGCGCGGCAGTGCTTCAATAAGCGGTTGGCTTTGCCCGGACAAGAGAACATTGAAATGACTCGCTCGTGAAGCGGGGTGATTCCGCTTGATACAGGGTTCCGTATCAGGGACAAGCGGTCTTGATATATCGGGTCTTTTATACTTTACAACGGGCCAACCGACGCTGCTGGGGGGCTGTTGATAGGAATCACGTTATATACGGAAGGCTTAGACGCATGATCAGTACAATTACCAGGACATTCAGGGGCGGGATTCATCCCCCCGACCACAAGGCTCTGTCTGCCGCCAAGGCAATTGAAGTCATGCCTCTGTCCGCACGGGTGGTGATTCCCCTGCAGCAGCATATCGGCCGGATTTCCGAAGCCATTGTTCAGGTCGGGGACCGGGTACTCAGGGGACAGCCCGTCAGCAAACCAAGTGGACCGGTTTCCGTGTCTTCTCACGCCTCCCTGTCTGGAACAGTGAAGGCCATCGAATCGTACCCTCATCCCCTGGGGCAGGCGGCGCCTGCGGTGGTTATCGAGTCCGACGGCCTGGACGAACCCCATATAGATTTTGCTTTCAATTCCAAATACATGTCTTTAACGCCGGAAGAGATGAAAAATCTCATTGCCGACGCCGGCATTACCGGCATGGGCGGCGCGACTTTCCCCACCCATATCAAACTCATGCCGCCGCAGGACAAACCGATCGATACGGTCATTTTGAACGGCGCCGAATGTGAACCGTACCTGACGTCCGATCATCGCCTGATGTTGGAATATCCTGAAGATATCGTTCATGGCCTCCGTATCATTATGAAGGTGCTGGGCGTAACGAAGGGGTTTGTTGCGATCGAAAAAAACAAACCGGATGCCATCGCCATATTCTCGGAACTTCTCAAAAACGATGGGCAAATTTCACTTTGTCCATTGAAGGTCAAATACCCCCAGGGTGCGGAAAAGCAACTGATTTATGCAACAACTCGGCGTCAAGTGCCGGCGGGAAAGCTCCCCATGGAAGTGGGATGTGTGGTTCAGAACGTGGGAACCGCCAAGGCCATCTATGAAGCCGTCGCTTTCCAGAAACCCCTGATTGAACGGGTGGTCACGGTAACGGGAGCGGTCCGGGAACCAAAAAATCTTCTGGTGCGAATCGGGACTTCCGTTCGGGAACTGATTGAGTATTGTGGTGGGTTTAGGGAGGAACCCGGGAAGGTTATCATGGGCGGTCCCATGATGGGGATAGCCCAGTTCACTCTCGATGTGCCGATTATCAAGGGTTCGTCCGGCATTGTCGTGATGAGCCGAGGCGAAGTGAAGGAATACGAACCACAGGAATGTATTGCCTGCGCCCAGTGCGTCGATGTGTGTCCCATGAATCTCATGCCGACGCTGATCGTCAGTTACGTGGAGAACGAGCGCTGGGATCTGGCCAAGGAGGCGGGCATTATGAACTGCATGGAATGCGGATCCTGTGCTTTTGTCTGTCCTGCCGGCCGGAATGTTATGCATCTGATGCGCTTCGGAAAATTTATGGTTCAGGAAATGGAAAAGGCGGAGAAGAAGTAAGATGGCAGACACAAAAACAGAAGTGGCTCCGCAGCTTATCGTCAGCGCTTCCCCCCATTTGAGGACAACGGATTCAGTCGAGAAAATCATGTACTCGGTGGTTATCGCGCTGCTTCCGGCTCTGGCGGGTGCCGTGTATTATTTTGGGCTGCGGGCACTTTGGGTCACAGGTATTGCCGTTGTAACGGCCGTGGCGACGGAAGCGGCAATACAAAAATGCCGCAAGGTTCGGATTACGGCTCTGGACGGAAGCGCCATCGTCACGGGCATCCTGCTGGCCTTCAATGTACCGCCCGGTGTCCCCTGGTGGATTCCCGTTGTTGGAACGGTTTTCGCCATCGCCATCGGCAAACACGTTTTCGGCGGTCTCGGCCTGAATCCCATGAACCCGGCGCTTCTGGGGCGGGCTTTTCTCATGGCGTCCTGGCCGGTAATGATGACCACGGGATGGAGCGTACCCACGGGAGGCACGACATCCGGCGTGGATGCCGTAACCGGGGCCACGCCCCTGATGGTCATCAAGGCGGCGATGCGCGACCTGGCCCTGGGTATCAACGTCGAACAATCCAGGGCAATCGTTGAGTCTGCCGGAACGACGAAAGCCTATCTTTCACTTTTTGTCGGAAGTGTCGGCGGGTGCATCGGAGAGACCTCCGCCTTGCTGCTGATCGTTGGGGCGGCTTACCTTTTTTACAAGAATTACATCAATTACCGCATTCCCCTGTCCTTTATTGGTACGGTCGCTATTTTGGGCTGGATCTTCGGGGGCGAAGGTCTCTTTACGGGAGACTTCATGTTTCACATCCTGGCCGGCGGGCTCATTCTCGGGGCCTTCTTTATGGCGACAGATATGGTCACCTGTCCGTCGTCACCGCTGGGTCAGTGGATATTCGGTTTTGGCTGCGGTCTGTTGACCATTGTGATCCGTCTTGTCGGCGGCTATCCTGAAGGAGTTTCCTATTCTATTTTGCTGATGAACCTGACTACGCCTCTTCTGGATCGGTATACGAAACCCAAGGTTTTTGGAGCATAAAAGTGTTGAACATTACCAAACTTGGATTTATTCTGGGAATTTTTTGTGTGAGCGCGGCGTTTGCCTTGAGTGCTGTTTATGAAAGCACGAAAGGGAAGATCGCCTACGAGAAGGAAAAAGTCATGCAAGAGGCACTGAGAAGTGTTCTTCCCGAAGCGAAAAACATTGTTTTGACGACGTCGCCGGACGGGAAGGAGTATTACTGCGGATTTGCCGGTGACGACACGGATGTTCCACCTGTCGGCTACGCCATTGTCGCTGCGGGAAAGGGTTATTCCAGCACGATCCAAACCCTGGTCGGCCTTGCGCCGGACGGGGTGATCAAAGGCATGAACATCATGTACCAGCAGGAAACACCGGGATTGGGGACGAAGGCCGTGGAAATCAAGTACGGTGAAAAGGATCCCTGGTTCCAGCGGCAGTTTATAGGGAGCTTTGGCGACACGGTTGCCGTGGACAAGGACGGCGGGAAGATTCAATGTATTACAGGTTCGACCATTACATCGCGGGCGATTGCATCATCCATAAAACAGGAAGTTGAGTGGATGAGGAGCAAGGCCATTTTGAAACCGGTTCAAGAGTAGGAAACGGAGCGTCATATGCAAAGGACAATAGTACAGGAATTCACCAAGGGCATCGGCAGTGAAAACCCGATATTCCGCCTTGTTCTCGGGTTGTGTCCGGCTCTGGCTGTGACGACTTCATTGGAGAACGGTCTTGGCATGGGACTGGCGGCCACCTTTGTCCTGTTGTGTTCCAACACGATCGTTTCGTTGATAAAAGGGATTGTGCCCCCCAAAATACGGATTCCTATTTACATCGTCGTGATTGCCACATTCGTTTCCATTACGGAAATGGTGATGGCCGCGTATGCGCCGGACTTGCACAAGGCACTGGGCATTTTTGTGCCGCTTATCGTGGTGAACTGCGTTATTCTGGGACGGGCCGAGGCTTTTGCGGGAAAAAACGGTGTATTTCGTTCTGTCGTTGACGGGTTGGGGATGGGGACAGGATTTACCATTTCCCTGTGTGTTCTGGCGGGGATCCGGGAAATACTCGGAGACGGAAAGCTCTGGGGATACCCCGTCATGGGGCAGAGCTTTGAGCCTGTTTTGCTGCTGATTTTGCCGGCGGGGGGTTTCTTTGTCATGGGACTCCTGATGGCGGCGCTCAAGATGAAGGATATGAGGACGGCGGCCATGAAACGCACTCAGGCGATTGCCGAAAAATAAAGGCATTTTTGAGGACCGGTTATGGATATCAAGATCATATTTCTGATTATTATTTATTCGATTCTGATCCAGAACTTCGTCTTGTCGCGATTTCTGGGTCTATGTCCTTTCTTCGGTTGTTCCCAGAAACTGAGTTCCGCCGTCGGGATGGGACTGGCGGTCATCTTTGTGATGGTTCTCGCTTCATCTATTACCTGGATCCTCTATACTTATCTGCTGGATCCCGCGACGAGTGTCATGGGCTTTTTGGCAACCGATGGCGTCGCTCCGGATTTGACTTTTCTGAGAACAATCGCCTTCATCCTGGTTATTGCTTCATTGGTGCAGTTCATTGAAATGTTCCTGCAGAAAAAGGTCCCCCCCCTGTATCGCGCCCTGGGTATTTTTCTGCCCCTGATTACGACGAACTGTGCCGTTCTGGGTGTCGCTGTGTTGAATATCGATGGCTTCAGTGCAATCGGGCTTGACGGAAAGCTGACATTCCTGCAGAGCCTCGTTCAGGGTTTCGCTGGTGGAGTGGGCTTTCTGATGGTACTGGTTCTGATGGCCGGTTTGCGGGAGAAACTCGACCTGGAGACAATTCCGGAATCGATGAAGGGTATTCCCGTTGCATTTATAATGGGCGGGCTTATGGCGATCGCTTTTATGGGATTTTCAGGGCTTTCTATTTAATAAGAACAGGAATTTGATTTTATGATCACAGTCGTTTCATCCGTTATGATTCTTGGCGTTATCGGAATCTTTTTCGGGGCTTGCCTGGCCTATGCCTCTAAAATCTTCTATGTGCAGCTCGACCCGCGTGTTGAAAAGATTGCCGACACCCTGCCCGGTGCGAATTGTGGAGCTTGTGGAGCGGCGGGTTGTTTTTCCTATGCCGAAGGGGTTGTGGCGGGGACGTTTCCTCCGAATGCCTGTACCCCGGGAGGTAAGGATGTCGCCGCTATAATCGGCGAGATTATGGGGTGCGCCGTAGAGGAAGTGACCCCCATGCTGGCCGTCGTCCACTGCAAGGGAGGCCGGAAAGAGGCGAGACAAAAATTTGAATATATGGGGGTGCAGGACTGCAAGGCGGCAATGCTTCTGGCCGGCGGCAACAAAGCCTGTGAATACGGCTGTCTCGGGTTCGGCAGTTGTGTTGCAGTCTGCCCGTTTCAGGCGATTGAAATGGGGGATAACGGGCTGCCTGTCGTGTATCCCGAACTCTGTACCGGATGCGGTCTGTGTGTGAAGGCCTGTCCACGGCATATCATCAGCCTCATTCCGCAGACACAAAAAATCTACCTGGCCTGTGCGAATCCGGAAAAAGGCAAGGCGGTCAAGGGGGTTTGCGAGGTCGGGTGTATTTCCTGCGGTATTTGCGCCAACAAGAACAACAACCCCTCCGGGGATATTGTCATGGAAGGCGGCCTGCCCAGGATAGATTATAATGACAACCTGCGTATTCTGCCTGGGGCGACGCGTTGTCCGTCGGACAGTTTCGTAATCGAAGTTGATTACCCGCCGGTAACATACGATGCCGATAAGTGTGACGGCTGTGAGGGGAAACCGAAACCCCTCTGTGTGAAAATCTGCCCGTCTAAAGGTTGCCTGACCTTTGACACAGAACAGAAGAAGGCTGTTTATGACAGCGACAAGTGCGTCGGCTGTGAATTGTGTATCAGTGAATGTCCCGTGGTGGCGTTTAAGTAAGACTAACATCAGAAAAAAGGGAATGGCCATGGTCATAAAAAATCAGTTCAATCGTAGGAATTTCTTGAAATATTCACTTTCATTTGCGGCGGGCGGTGCGATGGTTGCCATCCTGAACCCGTACCTGCGGATCGGGAACCGGATTCTGGAAATCCTCAATCCGGGCTTGGAAAAGCCGTTCAGGAAATCCTTTCTATCCATGGGGTCTTTCGTCGATATTGCGATCTATGACCGGAATATGAAATATCTTCCCGGGATCATGGCAAAGGCGGAAGAAGAGATTTTGGCTATAGATCGTCTCATGAGCAGCTTTACGGAGACAAGCGATCTGGCAAAGGTCAATCGGGCGGCCGGTCACGATAGCGTCACCGTTGACGCGAGGCTTTGTGAAGTCATGGCGATGGCCCGGGATATCGGCCGGAGAACGGACGGCGTTTTCGATCCGACTGTTCTGCCGCTTTTGCAACTCTACGGGTTGCGGAACAATCATCCCCGTATTCCTGATGAAAGGAGTTTGGAAAAAACGCTGACATTGGTGGATTATCGCCGGATCCATGTCAGTCGGGCGGATAACCGTGTCGGTTTGGAGAAGCAGGGCATGGCGGCGGATTTGGGCGGTATTGCCGTTGGCTATGCCGTGGACCGGGCGGTTGCCGTTCTGAAGGCCCATGGAATCGAAAAAGCCGTGATCAATGCGGGAGGGGAGGTCTATGCTTTGGGGAAGCCCGCAGGACAAGAGGGCTGGCATATCGGCATTCAGCATCCTCGTATTCCGAACCGGTTGGCCGGTAAAATCGTTCTTGCGGACAAGGCCGTTTCGACCTCCGGCAATTACGAGTTCAAGGCGCAGAGCGAGAACCGAAACTTGGGACATCTTTTCGACCCCTACACAGGCGCCATGCCGGATCCGATGCTGAGCGCCACCGTCACTGCTGATACGACCATGGAGGCCGACGCCCTTTCGACAACAGCCTTCCTCATGGGAACCGACAGAGCCGCCGCATTCATTACGAGGCAAAGGGCTGCCGGAGCGGTCTTTGCGCTGGCCGGAACGGGCCAACAGATCGACATGATGCGATCAGGAAGATTCCCGAAAATCAGCGCGTAATGGATGATTCCGAAAATCGGAGTCCCTCTCTTCGGAGAGGTTTCCGCGAAAGCATCCTTCCCGCCGGCTAAATGGGCACGTAAGGGTGGACAACGGGCGTAGCGAAAAAGAAAACGGCGTTTTATCGCCTCTTTGGTCTGCCGGAATTTAACCCAATGGAGAGAATCGCTCAGGGGACAATGACTGGAGCATCCGGACTCAACGGGAACCGCTCTTCACCCAGACCCATTGGATATTTTGCAATGAACCGATTTGCCACGGTCGGCAGAGAAGGGTGGACACAAACGGGTTCCGGTATTCACTCCCCTTATTTCCCCGTATCCCCTGCTGTTCAGATTTCTTTTCAAAGAATCCCCCTTGTAAAAAAGATGTGGAATTTGACGGAAGATGTTGCTAAACCTGCCAATCAGGGGTGCCTCCTTTTCTGCGTGTCGATTTTCCCGGGCTGAAAAAGCTGTTACCCGGTCATGTACCCCTTTACATCCCCCTGTATTCACATCTTCGACAGATGTGATGAAGTTTGATTTGAATGGAGGCAATCAGATGAATCATGACGTCGATAAGTTGAATAATCTGATGAACAAGGCGGTTGCAGACATAGGCGCGGCGGCAAGCGGCGCTCTGGTTCTCATCGGATACCGTTTGGGCCTGTTTGAAGTTCTGGCAAAAAACGGTCCCCTGAGCAGCCATAACCTTGCCATGATTTCGGGGACCCAGGAACGCATGGTTCGTGAATGGCTGTCGGCAATGGCCGCCTCGGATTATGTTGTTTACAATCCGTCTGATGGCACCTTCGGCATGACACCGGAACAAACGGCCCTGTTTGGCGATACAGACAGCCCCCTCTTTCTCGCCAGTGTTTATCCCTGTGTCGCTGCGTTGTATAAAGATGAACCCCTGGTTGCCCAGGCGTTTCGACATGGGGGAGGTGTCGGTTGGCAGGAACACGACGAGGATCTGTTTCATGGCACGGACAGCTTTTTTGGCCGTGTCTATGAAAACTTCCTGATTTCAACCTGGCTGCCCTCCGTTGAAAATGTTATGGAAAGACTGGAGGCCGGGGCTGTCGTCGCCGATGTCGGATGCGGCCATGGTACAACAACGTTGCTCATGGCGCGGTCCTTCCCCAAATCGGTGTTTTTCGGTTTCGACGCCCATGAACCGTCGATCAGCATCGCTGAAAAACGTTTAAATGGAACAGGGCTCGCGAACGCGAATTTTCAAATCTGTCCGGTAGAAGCCATTTCCCCGGAGAATTACGACCTGGCCTTTTTTTGTGACAGCTTTCATGAAATGAACAACCCCGTTGCTATTGCGTCACATATGAAGAACATTCTTTCGCCGGATGGGACCCTGATGCTTGTGGAACAGAGAGCGCCCGACCGTCTCGAGGATAATCTGCATCCGGTGGGCCGGCTTTGCTACAGTTTTTCCGCCATGATTTGTGTTCCGGGTGCGATCAGTCAGGGAGCGGAAGACGCTCTGGGTGCGCAGGCCGGGCCGATCCGTCTGACAAAAATCCTCCGGGAGGGCGGGTTTTCCCGCGTCCGCAAAACCGCGGAAACGCCCATGCATATGGTTATCGAAGCAAAAAAATAAGAGCTTGCCGGAACGACCATTTCTGTCAGGGGCAGGCACCCTGTTCTCTCCGCTTCCCGTAAGGATATTTCAAAAATATGATGGAACCATGGTTGTTCAAAAAGCAGAGTTTTTCGGAGATGACTAATTATTTGCTTGATTTTTACCTTTTATTTATTTAGTGTCCCTGTCGCTAAGGGAGATATTCTCCCCACCGGAAATGATCTCCCGAAATGATTTTCCCGTGCTCGGAGAATATTGGTGCGGGAATTCAGCTGTTTTTTGTACGAATAGGTGTGTTTTGATGTCACAGGGGAGGAACTTTAGCATTTACAAAGAGACGGGTGATTCCGTGTAAAGTTAGACGGTCCGCTGGCCCTCATGACGGCGCGGCAGGCTGAATTTCTTGGAGTCAACGTGAGTGCGGCAGGGTTCGTTTGCAGAATGATAAAGGTGGTTCTGCCGTTCACAAATCAGGTCTTTTCGGAATCATCCCATTATGGAGTTAAGAAGGAGGGTTTATGGAAGTAACGAGGAGAGGTTTCTTAATCGGATCAGGAGTGGCCCTGTCCTCTCTTGGTCTGAACTTGGCACCCCTGAAGGCTCATGCCGCCGGGTTGACCAAGATGGACCGGATCCGGACAGCCAGACAGTCTACCACCATCTGTTGTTACTGCTCGGTCGGATGTAGTCTGATCTGCAGTACCGACAAGCTGACCGGCAAGATCTTCAACATCGAAGGTGATCCCGATCACCCCATCAATGAGGGATCACTCTGCGCGAAGGGTGCCGGCTTTTTCGCTCTGACCGAAGCCAACGAGCATCGTCTGAGGAAGGTCCTCTACAGGGCGCCGAAAAGTGACAAATGGGAAGAGAAGGACTTGGACTGGACCTTTAAACGAATCGCCCGTTTGATCAAGGATACCCGCGACAAGGATTTCGTTGTCCGAAACGGCAAGGGTGAGCTGGTCAACCGTGTAGAATCCATCGGACATTACGGTTCCTCCAACATCGGTAACGAAGAGTGCTGGACCCTGAGCGTGGCCTGTCGCGCCATGGGACTCGTCAACATCGACCACCAGGCCCGGGTCTGACACAGTCCCTCTGTGGCGGCTCTGGGAGAGTCGTTTGGACGCGGTTCGATGACGAATCATTATTGTGATTTGAAAAACAGTGACTGTATTCTGATCATGGGCGGCAATACGGCGGAAAACCACCCGATTGCCTTCAAATGGATCCTTCGAGCGAAGGACCAAGGCGCCAAGGTCATTCATGTTGACCCGCGCTTTACCCGGACCTCGGCCCGCTGCGATTATCATGTGCCGATCCGTTCGGGTACGGACATCGCGTTTCTCGGCGGCATGATCAAGTACATTATCGACAACAACCTTATCCATGAAGAGTATGTCAAGTATTACACCAATGCTTCGCAGATCGTCAGCTCCGGCTTCGATTTCAAGGACGGCCTTTTTTCCGGATACGATGCGGAGACAAATAAATATAACAAGGAAACCTGGACCACGGAAAAGGACGCCACCGGGATCCCGGTTCGCGATTACACGCTTCAGCACCCACGCTGCGTCTATCAGGTGCTGAAAAAACACTACGACCGCTACACACTCGACAAAGTTTCGTCGATTACCGGTGTGCCGAAGGACCTGCTTCTTCGGGTTTACAAGGATTTCGGAGCCACCGGCGCCAGGGATAAGGCCGGGACCGAATGCTACGCTCTGGGATGGACACACCATACGGTGGGTAGCCAGAACATCCGGACCATGTCGATTGTCCAGTTGCTCCTCGGTAACATGGGGATCGCCGGAGGCGGCATCAACGCTCTACGCGGGGAACCGAACGTTCAGGGATCGACGGACCACGCCATCCTGTACAATTTGTTGCCCGGTTACCTGAAGATGCCCTATGCGTCCATGGGGACTCTGCAATCATACATGGACAAGTACACCACGAAATCCAACGACCCCCTATCGGCCAACTGGTACCAAAATTATCCCAAGTACACCGTCAGCTTCCTGAAAGCCATGTTCGGGGATAAGGCCAGCGCGGAGAACGACTTCGGATATGCCTGGATTCCGAAACTGGAAGAGAACAAGGCCTATTCATCCATGCACACCTTCGACGAGATGTATGAGGGCAAGATCAAGGGTTACTTTGCCATTGGCTCCAACATCGCCGTCAGCCAGCCAAATGCCGGGAAGGTTCGTAAAGCCCTGCAGAAGCTGGACTGGATGGTCAATGTCAACATTTTTGATAATGAAACCGCTTCGTTCTGGAAAGCCCCCGGCGTCGATCCGGCCAAGATTGACACGGAAGTATTTCTCCTGCCGGCAGCAGCCACCATGGAAAAAGCGGGAAGCCAAAGCAACAGCGGCCGCTGGGTTCAGTGGAAGTACAAGGCGGTCAATCCTCCTGGAGACGCCCTGTCCGATGGCGATATCACCATGCGGATCATGGATGCCCTGAAGGATCTCTATGCCAAGGAAGGCGGAGCCTGTCCGGAACCCATCCTGAATCTGAAATGGGATTACAAGGATGCGGCGGGAAATTTTGATGCCCTGAAGGCGGCGAAGGAGATCAACGGTCATTTTCTGCAGAATCTGGTTGCCGATGGAGGAGATAAGGTTTCCAGGGGAGACCTTGTTCCCTCTTTTGCCCGATTGATGGCCGATGGTTCAACTTCCAGCGGTAACTGGGTCATGGCCGGCAGTTTCGATCAGAAAGGTGAAAACAAGATGGCCAAGCGCGGCAAGGAAGATCCAACCGGGCTGGGTCTGTTCCCCAACTGGTCCTACGCCTGGCCCCTTAACCGTCGCATTCTGTATAACCGAGCCTCCTGCGATCTTAACGGGAAACCCTACGATCCCAAGCGGAAGCTTCTGGAATGGACGGGAGATAAATGGGTGGGCGACGTGGCCGATGGGCCGTGGCCGCCTTTGGCGGATAAAGAAAAGGGCCGCTTTCCCTTTATCATGAAGGCCGACGGTGTAGGCGCCATCTTTGGTCCGGGCATGGTCGAAGGTCCCTTCCCGGAACACTATGAGCCTGTGGAAGGACCCCTGGCGAAAAATCCGATGTCGTCACAGCGCTTCAATCCCGCCGTGAAATTGTTCAAGAGCGATATGGACAGGATGGCCAATGCCGACGAAAAATTCCCCTACGTCTGCACGACCTACTCCTGCACCGAACACTGGTGTACAGGCTTCACACGCTGGCAGCCCTGGCTTCTGGAGATGCAGCCGGAAGCTTATATTGAAATCAGCGAGCAGCTTGCGGGAGAATTGCGCATCAGGAACGGTGAGCGCGTCAAGGTTTCCTCGAGCCGGGGAGCAATGGAATGCGTGGCCATGGTGACCAAGCGTTTGACGCCGTTTACGGTGGAAGGCAAAGTCGTCCATCAGGTGGGTATGCCGTTCAATTATGGCTGGCGTTTCCCTGAAGACGCCCCTGACGCATCGGCCAATTACCTGTCAATTGCCGTGGGTTGCCCCAATACGTACTGTCCCGAGTACAAGGCATTCATGGTTAACGTCAGCAAGGCATAAAGGGGGATAGGATATGAAAACAGAAATGATAAAGATGATCGACCTGTCTCGCTGTACTGCCTGTCGCGGCTGCCAGGTCGCCTGCAAGCAGTGGAATGAACTGCCGGCATCGAAGACGAATAATTGGGGAAGTTATCAGAACCCCAAAGGCTTGGAATGGAATACATGGACCCTGATCCGTTTTCAGGAATATGTGGATCAGGAGGGTACCCTGAAGTGGCTGTTCCGGAAAGACGGCTGTATGCATTGCAGCGACGCGGCCTGCGTCAAGGTTTGTCCCAGCGGGGCGCTCTATAAGACCGATTTTGGTTCCGTAGGCGTGAAACCGGAACTCTGCATCGGCTGCAAGGAATGTATCGCGGCTTGTCCGTTCGACATCCCGCGTTATGACGCGAAGACGGACAAAATTTACAAGTGCGATCTCTGCGAGTCCCGCTTGGCTGCAGGAACGTCTCCGGCATGTGTTCTTTCTTGTCCCACGGGAGCCCTGCAGATCGGCCCCAAAGATGCCATGATTAAAAAGGCCTATAAGCGTGCAGAAGAGCTGGGCGGAGATGCATCGGTTTATGGAGACAAGTTTGTCGACGGTACCCATGTTATATATGTTTTATCGGAAAAAGTGGACGTATACGACGAGTTGCCGGCGAAACCGAGTGTGCCCCTGTCCATCATCGCCTGGAAGGATCTGCTGAAACCCCTGAGTCTTCTTGCCGCGGGAGGTGTCTTGGCGGGGTCGTTCCTCCACTACATCATCCACGGGCCGAAGACACCGGATGAAGACAATCAATAAAGGAAGGGGTGAAGAAGATGAAGAAAGGCTTAATCAAGGCAACGGATGCGTTTGAACGTATCGTACACTGGAGTCTGGCGCTGTCGTGCCTCCTTTTGTGCATCACTGGTCTGGGGATGATGTTTCACTCCTTCAATTTTGTCGGTGACATGATGGGTGGGCTGCGGTCGCTGAAATATGTCCATAATTTTGGCGGGCTGTTTTTTGCGGTATCCCTGTTTTTTGCGATCCGGATGTGGTGGAAAGAGGCGGGTATTTTTTCTCTTCCCGAGGACATCGAATGGATCAAGGCGGCAGGCGGATACCTGTGGCATGTGGATGAGGTGCCGGAAGTTGGGAAATACAATCCCGGCCAGAAGGCGTACTTTTTGGTGGTGGCGGGTTTCGGGATCATCATGGTATTAACCGGACTGATCATGTGGTTTCCCCTCAATTTCCCCTCCGGGTTGGTGCGCTGGCTGTATGTGCTGCATGCCTTGGGTTTTGTGACAATATTCGCGTTCTTTTTCGTTCATCTTTATCTGGGAACGATTGGTTCTCCTGGTTCGGCTCCGGCGATGTTTACAGGATGGGTGACGCGAGCCTGGCTCAAGAAGCAGCATCCCAAGTGGCTGAAGGAGATGGAGGAGAGCGGTACATTGGTTGTGTTTGGCGAGGAAAAAGGCCAAGGTCATTAGAGCATCCGCAGGCAAAGCTTGTCAGACTCAGATTTATGCAACGCTTACCGTATCGGGACGGACCGGTGTGTCTGTCCCGATACGTCTTTAAATATTGTACTGTCCCTGGAAAGGAATGTCCGCAATGGAAAGCCCTGACGACCGGATCCACATGCTGAAGGAAGATGCGGAGCGCATCAGAAAAGAAAAACCCCATGTCGGGACACTCCTTGACGCTTTTATGCCGGTCATCGAGAATGAAATCGTCATGGGGGAGCGGATAGCGGCCAAAAACGTCACCCTGTCTCCGGACAGGCTGAAAACCATGGGAGGAATCCCTATAATCAGGGAACACCCCCTGTTTTTAGAAGACGATCCCTGGCAGGATCTTGTCGATTCCACGGGGGAGGCAATTCGGGAGGGCTTTCCCCATCTGGCGGAGGAGATGAATCGCCTGACCGCCTATCTGCACCAAAATCCCGGAGAACCGGGCTGCATCTACAAGAGATGTACGTTGGCAGATGAAGATAAAATGTCTGCTTTGGCCGCCGAAATTCAGGTAGGGCCCGTTGTTCTGTCATTGCTGCTCAATTCGGTTCAACGCATCGTCTTGACGGGTCGCGCCAAGAACATGGCAAAGACTCTTGTCAATCTTCCATGGAGCAAGGGCTACTGCCCTGTTTGCGGAAGTTTTCCCATGCTGGCCTTTCTCCGGATCAACGGTCAACGCTGGCTGCATTGCAATGGTTGCCACCACGAATGGACCTATCCCCGGCCGCAATGTCCCTGGTGTGAACACGAAACCCCGGAAGACACGACCTATCTGTTTGTGGAGGATGACAAGGAAAACTCTGCTTATGTCTGTGAAAAATGCAGGAAATATCTCGTTACTGTAAACCGGCCGGAAAACATGCGGGAAACCGACCCCGATTTGCCGGCGATCAGCCTTGCCCATCTGGATGTGATTCTGCAGGAAAAGGGATTCTCCCCCATGGCCCTGCGTGAATGGAACCAATTCTGATCTCGCTGCTTCAAAATAACAAGCCGAATTCGTGTTGTTATATGTTTGTGGGCATCCTGCCCGGGGCAGGGTTGCCGAAGCGTGTTGGAATGCCCGGTGGAAGCCGGTGAATGGGATTCCTGTTCGTATTGCCGTTTCTGTCAGACAAAACCCGTCAACATATTCAGCGTTAATCCTACCGAAAAAAGGAAGATTGTCGGATACCTGATACCCGTCTGCGCATGGTAATCAACCAGTCAAAGATCGGGACATCACAGCATGTCCGGCGACAGAAAGAGGCCTATGCCCGGGAAAGGAAAAAGAAAAATGGATGGCAAAGACAACCACGAACCTATGGAACGATCCCTTCGATTGATGGGAATCAGGGAATCCGGATCTTTGAGAACCCTGAAGGCGGTACCCGGTTTCAGGGACGAAATTAACGAAATCATGGACCAGGCCAGGCGTGAAAACCGAACTTATCTTATGGAGTACGAGTGCAAGGAAATACTGGAAACACTGGAAATGACCACCACCGGCTGCCACATCGCCGGTTCAGAAGACGAAGCGGTTGAAATCAGTCGATCCATTGGCTATCCTGTCGTTCTTAAAATTGTCTCTCCCGATATTATCCACAAAACCGATGCGGGCGGTGTTAAGCTGAACTTGCAGAGTGATGATGCCGTAAGGGAGACCTATCGGGCGATGATGCAGGCTTTCAAGTACCAGCATGTTATCGGTGTCGCCGTGCAAAAGATGGCGGAAGCGGGTTTGGAAGCAATCATCGGTGTCACCCGTGACGAGAATTTCGGGCCCGTTCTCATGTTCGGTCTCGGGGGCATTTTCGTCGAAGTTCTAAAGGATGTCACCTTCCGCATTCTGCCTGTCACCCGGGAAGAAGTGGAGAGTATGATCGGGGAAATCAAAGGGCACCCCCTTCTTGAAGGCTACCGGAATCAAAAGGTGGACCGTGAAGCCCTGATCGATCTTCTTCTCCGTATATCTGATCTGGTGACATGGTTTCCGGAGATTCGTGAACTCGACCTCAATCCGGTTTTCCTTTATCGGGAGGGAAACATCGTCGTCGATGCCCGGATTTTTATTGGGCCCATCCCGGAAGCTCAAATCGCTTCCGATCCCGCCGGGAACCTGCACGGTCTTTTTTATCCCCGGAGTATCGCTGTTTTGGGCGCATCGGGGGAGATGGGAAAACTCGGCTACAATGTTTTCCGGAACCTTCTGTCCCATGACTTTCAGGGGAAACTCTACCCGGTCAACCCCAAGGGTGGAGAGGTCCAGGGTGTCAAAGCCTACCGGAAAATCAGCGAGATTCCCGCTCCGGTCGATCTGGCCATCGTTATCGTTCCTGCCGCCGTCGTCGAAAAAGCGATTTCCCAGTGCTGTGAAAAGGGGATCCAATATATTGTCGTCGAAACGGCGGGTTTTGCTGAAACCGGAGAAGAGGGCAAACTGGCCCAGAGCCGCATCAGGGAAATCATCGCAAAAACAGGGGCGCGACTGTTAGGTCCGAACTGCTCCGGCGTAATCAACACGCATCACAACATGGTCCAATCCATCGGGCTGATCCAGGAAATGAGGAAAGGCAATATCGCGATGATCGCTCAGGCCGGTGTGTATGCAGCGGGCATGCTTACGGGACTCCGCCATGTCATGGACTTTGGTGTTGTGGCGACCATCGGGAACAAGATGGATATCAGTGAAACGGACATTCTCGAATATCTGGGCACCGATGACCACATTGACGTGATTTCCATCTACATGGAAGATGTGACAAGTGGTCGGCGGTTCATTGATGTGGCCAAGAAGGTGACCGCCGTAAAGCCGGTCATCGTACTCAAATCGGGGCGGACAGAAGCGGGACGCAAGGCCGTCGCGTCACACACGGCGTCGTTGGCCGGAAACGATGAAATAAACGCCGCCGTCTTCCGGCAAAGCGGGATCATTCGCGCCCGGGACAACGAACACCTGTTCGGTCTCACGAAGGCCTTTGCCCGTCAGCCCCTGCCCAGGAAAAACAGCGCCCTCGTCGTCACTTACACGGGTTCCCTCGGCGTGGCAGCAACCGATACCCTGTACATTAACGGCATGCGCCTGGCCGACCTGGAACCGGAACGAAAGGAACGTCTCCGGAGGATACTGCCGGACTATGTCAAAAGCCTCAACCCCGTTGATTTTTCCTTCAGCATGGATGCGGATCAGCTGACACGGACGCTTCAACTGGGCATTGACAGCGATGACGTGGGGGGGTTGATCGTGGTTCTCCAGGGAGAGATCCTCGGGACTTTCCTGGAGCCACTGAAATCGCTCGATTATCAGGGAAAGCCCATTCTAACCTGTGTTGCCTGCAAGGAATTCATGATGGACGATGTAATAGCGATGGAAAAGGCGGGGTTTCCTGTTTATTCCACTGTCGAGGCGGCAACGGAAGCCCTGTCCGTCATGTACCGATATGGGCGGTACCGGGAAGGGCACAACGATCATTAAAGGATCTTGATGACTCCTCCTTCCCTTTGTTGTTTCTGCCTCCCGAAGGGAAGGGGGAGATCATCTTTCTCCCCGCCGCTCAGGTAGGGCTTCAGCAACGTCTTGCCGATGGCGATATCCTGCCGGATTTGTCTTACCAGTTCCTCCGCCGATGGAAAGCGAAGCTCATCCCGCAGCCGATCTATAAAATAAACCTGAAGGGCCTTTCCGTATATGTCACCGTCAAAATCCAGAAGATGGATTTCGATCGTCATCTCGCTGTCGCCGAAAGTCGGGTTGTAACCAATGTTCAATACGGCCGCGTATCGTACATCCTGCAACAGGACAACGGCTGCATAAACGCCTGTCCGGGGAATCAGCACCTTTTCGGGTTCCAGATTGGCCGTCGGAAAACCTATGTCTCCCCCGCGTTGATGCCCCCTGACGACTGTTCCCCCCAAATTATAAGGACGCCCCAGGCAATCGGCCGCCTCTTTGACTTCTCCAGCGAGGATCAAATTGCGGACCAGGGTACTGCTGATGATCCTATCTCCGACTTTCACGGCATCGATCACCGTGACCTCAAACCCCAGATCTTTTCCGAACTTTTCCAGCAGCTCCTGATTGCCTTCCTTGCCTCGTCCGAAGGTATAGTCATGTCCGATGAAAACTTTTTTCACCCGAAAGTGTTGCCACAAGACGTCGCAGATAAAAGCGCGTGCCGTTGTCTGAGCGTAATCCAAGGAAAAGGGGATGAGAAAGACGGCATCGATGCCGATCTCTTCAAGAAGGGCCATCTTCTCTTCCAATGTCGCAATCAGATAGAAGGGGCGCCGTTCAGGGTGAAGCACCATTTTGGGGTGCGGTTCGAAAGTAATCACGACGGCTTTGGCGTTGACTGACCGCGCCTCCGTGATGATCTGATTGAAAATGTATCGGTGTCCTACATGGATCCCGTCGAAGTTGCCGATTGTGACATATGCGTCACGGAACTCAGATGAAATGTCCTTGGGGGATTTAAAGATTTCCATGGGTCGAAACGTCAGCACAAGTCTCCGTATTTGTGCCCTACCATAGCACTAACCACGGCAATTTCAACTCATTTTTGTCTTGACAAGCATTCCGACGCTGGGTATAGGAATCCTTCATGCCGAAGTGGCGGAATTGGTAGACGCGCTAGGTTCAGGGTCTAGTGGGCGCATGCCTGTCCGGGTTCAAATCCCGGCTTCGGCACCATCTCTATGAGCCGTGTTTCAATCCACGCTCCCGCGAGGGGAGCGAC
>JAAYKM010000084.1 GCA_012522415.1 Deltaproteobacteria bacterium
CGGGAGGCACGGCTCGCGCCCATGTGTCCCAGGCGGACAGAGAATTTTTCATTCATGACGCCCCGCATCCGGCGGACAAACGTGTTACTCTGTTTTCGAATGATGTTCGTATCGGTGATAATCTTAAGAAACATCTCCCGTACCACCTCAATCCAGCCTTTTGCGGAAAAAACCGATTGCCCCGGAAAAAACGACGGCTCCGAGAAGCAGAAGGGCCATATATTGGGGCCAAAGCACCTCCAACCCCACCCCTTTCAAGAATATACCACGAATGATGACGAGAAAAAAACGCATGGGGTTAAGGTAAGTCAGCCATTGCACGAATTCGGGCATGTTGGCAATGGGGAAAACGAAGCCGCTGAGCATGAAGAAGGGCAGAAGAAAAAAGAAGGTGGTCATTACGGCCTGTTGTTGGGTGGAAGAGACCGCGGAGATGAACAGCCCGATGCCGAGGGTGCTGAGAAGAAACAGACAGGAGGCTGCAAAAAGGGCGGGGATACTTCCTTCCAGGGGGAGGTCGAACCACCAGACCGCAAAGGCCGTGACCACCGCCATCTGGACCAGAGCAACAAGGATGTAGGGGATGGTTTTTCCCAAGATGAATTCAAGTGGAGTCAGAGGGGTCACAATGAGCTGTTCCATGGTGCCTGCCTCCTTCTCTTTGATGATGGCGATGGACGTCAATAAAAGAGAAATGATCATGATGATAATGGCAACGATACCGGGGACGAAAAAATATTGACTGTCCAGATTGGGGTTGTACCAGGTTCGAATCCGCGGGTCGACTCGGCCGTAATGGATAACCTGGGGGTGAAGCTCATGAAGCAGAGTGGTGTTGATGCTCCGTAAGACGGTTACCGCATAAAACACGCGGATGGAAGCCATGTTGCTCATGCTGCCGTCGGCGAGAATCTGGACAGCGGCCGTGTTTCCCCCGCGAACCCGCTCGCTCAGTCCAGGTCCGATTTTCAGGACCAGGTCGACCTTACCCCGAATCATGAGCGGTTCGATTTCCCGGTCATGGCTCAGATGGTGGGTGATCCGGAAAATTTTATTTCCCCGGAATCCGTCGATGATCAGCCGACTTTCTCGGGTCTGCGCCTGGTCAAGAACGGCGATGCGGATGTCCCGAATATCGTAATTGACCACGTAGCCGAAAACCAGAATCTGAATGAAAGGGGCGACGATAAGAATCGGCCGAATTTTTCGGTCCCGGAACAGTTGGATGAATTCCTTACGGACGAGTTCGCGGATGCGAATCAGGTCGACCTTCATCGCGAGAAACCTTCCTTTTGTAACTGGCGCCAGTTGAGGATCGACAGGACAGACAACATGACCGCGAGAACGAGAAACGACGATCCAAGTTGGCCCAGGGTAAGGTTTTTCAGGTAGATGCCGTTCAGTATTTCGATATAGTAGGTTGCGGGAACGAAAAAGGTCAAACCCTGAAGGACAGCGGGCATGTTCGTTACGGGAAAGACAAAATTCGACAGGAGCAGCGACGGCAGGTAGGTCACGAGAAGCGCCGCCTGATTCGCGACAAGCTGGGATTTCGTCAGGATGGAAATGAAAAGCCCCAGGGCCAGGGCGACGGCGAGATACAGGGATGATGCGGTTATCATCAGCCAGAAACTCGATTTCATGACAACGCCGAAAAGGATCTGCGCCATAAGAACCGCCACAAGGACATCCGTCAGGCCGATGAGGAAGTAGGGAGCTGCCTTCCCGAGGAGGAATTCTCCAGCCGTGAGCGGTAGGGAGCGGATGGTTTCCATGGTACCGTTTTCATATTCCCTGGCGATGACCAGGGATGTCAGCATGGCGCCGACGATCATGATGATGACGGCGATAATGCCGGGAATGATGAAATTTCGGCTCTCGAGGTCCTCGTTGAACCAGACCCGAATGCGCCCCTCCACAGGTTGAGCCAGGACGGTTTGACCTTGGCGGTTCAAAAAAGATTCGAGGCGGTTGTTGTTGTAGCCGTCGAAAAAAGCCGTGACATAGGCTCGGGCGATGTTCGAGAAATTTGGATCGCTGCCGTCCAGAATCAGTTGAAGCGGCGCTTCATGGTCATGTCGCATGTGGGCTGCGAAGCCTGCGGGGATGACGACGGCGAAAGTGGCCTCTCCCCGGTCCAGTTCTTTTCCCGCCTGTTGCGTATCCCCCACGTTTCCCAGGATCTTAAAGTAGGGCGATGCACCCAATTGCCGGACTATGTCACGGCTCAGGGCGGTTCGGTCATGATCAACCACAATGGTGGCGATTCGGTCTACATCGAGACTCAGGGCGTAACCGAAGAGAAGGATCAACAGGATCGGAACGGCGAAAGCCAGGTAAAGACTCCGGAAATCCCTGGCCAAATGATAAAACTCCTTGCGCGCAACGGCCTGAATTCTGTGGCGGTTCAATGGCATTACCCTGATTTCTTGGAGAACCTCTTCTTGCCGAGGATCGGAAGGGACGTGTCATTTTCTGAACGTTGAAATCCTTGTTTCAAACAGAACGGATCGGCGCACTCATTTCTTTTCCGGTCCGGCCACGGGATTCTTCCTTCCGGCTTTCGGGCGGGTTTTCCCGTGCGTTCCCCGACAGATCTTTCCGCGTTTCGACCGTTGATCGCCTTTTCCCATGATGCTTCCTCCTCGTGTAATATGGTTGACTTCCCCGTGACGGGGAGTCTTGTTTCAATCTGTTCCCTCAAGTTCATCGAACCGCATGACGATAACGATAAATATACCTATCAAAGAACCGTGTGGATGAAAAGCCGAAAGATCGAAAAGAGAGCGGTGGCATAAGGGTGTTGGAACGGCTCTCCGGTTTTCGTTCCATGGAGGTTACACGTTTATCCCGCCTGCCCATGGCGAGAGGGTTTTTCCGTGGAGGAATGGGTGGAAAAGTTACTAGCCGTCAGTAAACTGAAAATTGGCATGTACGTCTTGATGCCCGTATCATGGAGAAACCACCCCTTCTTAAAAAGCCAGTTCCTGGTCACCTCTCAGGAGCAGATCAAGAAGATGATCGGTTCGGGGATTGGAGAAGTGTGGGTGGACTTTAGCCGGAGCCGTGTGGCCGATGGAGACCCGGAGCCCGTTGAGGCCGGACCGGATGAACCGAAGCGGGTGATTGTGCCGGAGGGATTGCGGGAGAGTATTTTCGACAAGAAGCTGCCTCCCCTGACAAAAGCAGCGCAGGTTCATCAGTATTCGGGGGAAATGATCAAAAATCTCATGGACAATCCCACGGCGGAAAACATCCATGAAGCAAAAAAAGCGGTCAACGACGTGGTCGATCTCATCCTGGAGGATTCGGAAACCAGTCAGCACCTGATGATGATCACGGACCACGATTACTATACCTATACCCATTCGGTTCATGTCGGGGTGCTCTCCGTATGCCTGGCCCGCAATATTTTCCGCCGTTCCAATGCCCATGATCTGCATGAACTGGGAGCGGGTTTTTTTCTTCATGATCTGGGCAAGGTCGGAATTGACCAGGGAATCATCAACAAGCCCGGCAAGCTGACAGACGAGGAAATGGGGGAGATGAAAAAACATCCCAATCTCGGATTCAGAATTCTGCAGGAAACCAAACAGATGACCGAGGAATCAAAGATCATAGTCCTGCAACATCACGAACGTTTTGATGGTTCCGGCTATCCCAAGGGCCTCCGGGGGGAGGATCTGCACGTTTACGGGAAAATCTGTGCCATCGCCGATGTCTATGATGCGCTGACGACGGATCGCCCGTACCGAAAAAGAATGCAGCCGTTCGAAGGGTTGAAAATCATGAAAGAACAGATGCTTCACCATTTCCAGAAAGACATGTTCGAACAATTCGTTCTCATGATTGCCGGCAGGAAGCAACGGTAAAGGCCGGTGTCGTCAAAATCCGAAAATGCCACGCAACAGCCTTCTCTTTTGCCCATTTGTCTCCTTTTGGCAAACTGTCCTCCTTATTTTCCTCTAAAGTTATTTTGCAATAATACCGACAATACGATCAGGGCGGCATACGGGAGCCATGAAATCTGTTGCGGTCCGGATAAACCAGGGCATAAGGAGGAAAAGACGATGTCAAAACACCACCCGGTTCACCGGTGTTAGCGGGGGCGAATTATGGCAAGAATCGTGACGGCGAAGGAAGTGGCGGAGTATCTACGGTTGAACCAGAATACGATCATCAATCTGGCCGTTAAGGGCGATCTGCCCGGGTTCAAGATCGGGAAATCCTGGCGCTTCGATATGGATGAAATCATCGAGACGATTGAACAATCAAAGGAAAGGGCGCGCAACAATCAACCGTTAACGAAATCCGATGAAAACGATTAGGCGGGGGGCAAAAAAATCTTTTTTTAGGAACGAGGTGTCTGAATGAAAAAAATGAAATTGAGCGTGAAGTTGATCGGCAGTTTCTGTCTCGTTTCCCTGATGTTGCTTGTCGGGGGATTCATCGGCGTTTCCAACATCATGTATCTGAACAAAAACATTGATACACTCTACACGGAAAACGCAAAACCCCTGGTGGTGATGGGTGACATTGCCGAGCTGTGGCAGGAACTGCGGGCGGAGATCCGCAACGCCTACATTCGGAAATTTGTGTACGGCGAACAGACGGACCGGGAACTGGAAAGAATCAACGCCATCAACGAGCGGGGCAAAAAGGACTTGGCTGAAGCGGGGGCCGTGTTTACGGAGGGGGAACTCAAGAAGGAATACGACCATCTTATCGAGTTGTTCATGCGGCAGAACCCGAACCTGGAAAAGTTGATCAAAATGATTATCGAGGGTGATAAGGACGAAGCCATGGCCTTCATGGAGGGAGAGGTGGCGTCGGTGGAGAACCAGGTTACCGATTCATTCCATAAGATCATCGGTATGGTCGTCCGGCAGGCCGAGGCTACCGTGGAGGTCAGCACCTCCCGAGCGAACGCGGCGACCTGGTTCGCCTCGGTTTCGACGGTTCTGGCGTTTATTTTGGCTGTCGCCATCGGGATCTTCGCGAGCCTCATGATCACCCGTCCTATTGGTCGGGTGATTGAAGGACTGAACGAGGGGGCGGAGCAGGTTACCGCCGCCGCCTCGCAGGTGGCGACCTCGAGCCAGCACCTGGCCGACGGTAGCTCCAACCAGGCGTCGGCCATCGAAGAAACCTCGGCTTCCCTGGAGGAGATGTCCTCCATGACCCGTCAGAACGCGAATAACGCGCAACTGGCCAATGACATGATGTCGAAGGAGGCGGCCACCAATTTCCAGATGATCGGGGAGCGGATGGGGGCCATGGAAAAAGCCATGCAGGCCTCCGTCAGCGCCAGCGAGGAAACGGCGAAGGTCATTAAGACCATTGACGAAATTGCGTTCCAGACCAACCTGCTGGCCCTGAACGCCGCCGTGGAAGCGGCCCGGGCCGGTGAGGCCGGCGCTGGATTTGCCGTCGTTGCCGATGAAGTCAGGAATCTGGCCATGCGGGCTACGGAAGCGGCCAAGAATACCCAGGATCTGATCGGCAATTCAACGGGTCGGATCAAGGAGGCAACCGCCCTGTACGGGCAGGTTTCCGAAGCGATGGCTAAAAACGGTGACATCGCGAAGAAGGTGACGGAACTGAGCGGAGAGATCGCGGCGGCGTCCCACGAGCAAGCCCAGGGTATCACCCAGGTCAATGCGGCGGTCGTGGAGATGGACAAGGTCGCCCAACAGACGGCGGCGTCGGCGGAGGAGTCGGCGAGTGCGGCGGAAGAGCTGAACGCCCAGGCCGAACAGATGAAAAGCTATGTCGGTGACCTGGTTGCCCTGATCGGCGGGGAGGCTCGGCTTGAGACCTCCAGGGCATTGATGGGACAGCAAGCTTGGACGTCCCGGGGCCTGATGCCCGGCCCGGGTCCGAAAACGAAGGATCTCGCGATGTATCGACCACAGGCGGGTCTTCATGGCGGCAAGGAAAAGGTCGTCCGTCCGGATCAGATCATCCCCCTGGAAAACGGAGATTTCAAGGATTTCTAGGAACGGGTTGATCGGGGCGTCGGAGCGGCGGATACATTGTAAACCTGCTGCATTGAATCGTGTCTGGAAAAGGGGGCGATATGGTTAAACTGCGGGAATTGATTGCCAGGGTGAACGGATCGGACATCGCGTCCATCCGCAGGATAATGGATAAAACCGTCGAGGTTGCCCTGGATCCCAATGCCAATGCCGTCGATCTGAAAAATTTGATTGAGAAGGATCCCCCCTTGGCCGCGAAAATCCTCCGGAGGGCGAATTCGGCCTACTACGGACTGTCTCATAACGTATCGGACATCATGGAAGCGATCATGTTCATCGGCTTCGAGTCCGTCAAGGAACTGATCATCAGGAAAACGGTCGTTGATCTGTTCCGGAACGGAGCGACCGGTTCGGGACGTTATTCCCGTCATGCCCTTTGGGTTCATTCCGTGGCAGTGGCCAGTTGCGGAAAAATGATTGCCCGGCGGGAATTGAGTAAAACGGGCAACGATATTTATACCGTCGGCCTGCTTCATGATATCGGTTTGATCGTGGCCGATCAGTTTCTGGGGAACGATTTCCTCAGGGTGATCGAAATGACGGAACATCATGATGATGCGGCAACGATATGGCAGGCCGAGGAGGATGTTTTCAGTTTCTGTCATGATGAAATCGGCGGCGCGTTGCTCGAAGAGTGGCATTTCCCCGAGGACATCAGCCTTGCGGTCCGGCAGGCCGAACGCCCTTCAGCGGATCAGGTGGCGTGTCACGAAGCGACGGCCCTGCTTCATATATCCCACGTAGCCTGCCAGCAAAGAAAACTGGGTTACATCGAATTGCTGCCGCAGGACCTCGACGTGTACGAACGGTGCCTCGGGAAATTCGACATTGACGGGCGAGCCCTGGATTTCATCATGGATGACGTGGACAAACAGATTCACCAGATGGTGGAGCATGACTGGTTCTGATAAACAAAAAAAAACCGATATCCAGGTGTCCCCCCCGGATCTGCAGCAGAAACTCCGCGATATGGAGATTCAGCTCCGCCATATCGAAAATGAAAACCGGTTGTCGCAAAATGAATCCAGGACGGCAACGCTCAAATACATCGAAGTGATGGAAGAGCTGCGCCGGAAGAACGAATCGCTCGAAACATGGAAGCATCAACTGGAAGAGAGAGTCCGAATCCGGACTTCTTCCCTGGAGGCTTCCAATAAGGCCCTCATGGAGGAAATCGAGAAGAATCGTGCGATTCAAAATGAACTGCGGGAAAAGGATAAAAGACTCCTTCACGCCCAGAAGATGGAGGCCGTTGGAATCCTTGCGGGAGGAATCGCCCACGATTTCAACAACCTGCTGATGTATATCCAGGGTAATATCTCTCTGGTCTTGCTCGGGATGAATGCCTCTCACATCCATTACGACAAAATCAAAAATATCGAGGAGCAGGTGAAAAGCGGAGTGGCCCTGACCCGGCAACTCCTGAATTTTGCTACCCAGGGTGAACGCAAGTTGTTGCCTCTCGATTTGAACGAAGTCATTTCAAAAACAGTGGCCATGTTCGCCAGGACGCGGAAGGAAATCACGGTCGAGATGAAATTGGATGAGAAACTGGGAAGGGTCAATGCGGACAGGGGACAGATCGAACAGATTCTACTCAATTTATATGTGAACGCATCCCACGCCATGCCCGGTGGCGGTCAATTGATTTTGAGGACGGAGAACGTTTCCCTTTCCGAGGAAGAAGCCCGTCTGTTCCTTGTCGAGGCGGGGGATTTTGTCCAGGTTTCCGTTGGCGACACGGGGATTGGAATGGACGGGGAAACGAGGGAGCGGATTTTCGACCCGTTCTTTACAACCAAGGGCATGGACCGGGGTTATGGCCTGGGACTGACTTCCGTGTACGGTATCGTCAAAGGTCATCAAGGTTTTATCGATGTCCGGAGCCAAAAGGGCGAGGGATCGACTTTCCTGTTTTATCTGCCGAAAACGACCGGGGCCATGGCAGAACAGGACGGATCAGCAGAAGAAGTCATCTTGGGGGGACGAGAAACGGTGCTTTTTGTAGATGATGAACGGACGATCATTGAGGTCATGGAGGAGACTCTGGAAACCCTGGGCTATCGTGTCCTGACTGCGGACAACGGGGAAGAGGCCATCCGGCTCTATCGTGAGGGGAAGGAAGAGATCGATCTGGTTATTCTGGATGTCATCATGCCCGGTATGGGGGGGATGGAAACCTTTGAAGCCATGAAGGCCATCAATAACGAGGTCAAGGTCATTTTCAGCAGCGGTTACAGTGTTGACCACATTGCCAGGGAAATCATGGATCGCGGTTGCCGGGCCTTCATCCAGAAACCTTTCAATATCGAAACGATTTCCAGAAAGGTGAGGGAGGTGCTTCAGGAAGTTTAGGCCCTGCCCGACAGGGGTCAATCCCCCAACTGGAAGCGTTTCAGTTTTTCCACGAGGGTCGTGCGATTCAAGGAGAGCAACTTCGCCGCCCTGTTTTTTACCCCGCCGCTCAGGTCCAGCGCTTTCAGGAGCAGGTCTTTCTCGAATTGCGTGACCGCCGCATTGTAGTCAAATCCCTCTTCCAGCAGGTCGAGACTTGTTCGTGATGGTTCGATGCGATGTTGACGGTGAAATTTCTCCGGAAGATCGTCAACCACGATTTCGTCGCTCGTTTTCATGACGACGAGCATTTCCATCAGGTTCTGTAATTCCCTGACATTACCGGGCCAGGGGTACTGGATCAAGCGACTCATCGCTTCCTGAGAGATTATACCCGTTCTCCTTCCCTTTTTCGCGTTCATCTCATGGAGAAAATGGTTGGCCAGGATGGCAATATCCGGTCCCCTTTCCCTGAGCGGGGGCAGATGTATCGGGATGACGTTGATGCGATAATATAAATCCTCGCGAAATTTCTTTTCTTCCACCGCCTTCTCCAGATCCTGGTGTGTGGCTGCGATGATACGGACGTCGGCTTCGAATGTTTTCATTCCGCCGATTCTCTCGTACTGCTTTTCCTGGATCGCCCGCAATACCTTGACCTGCAGGGCGGGACTCATGTCGCCGATTTCATCGAGAAAGAGGGTTCCGCCTTCCGCGAGTTCGAACCTTCCCGCCCTCGTGCGGATTGCCCCGGTGAAGGCGCCTTTTTCATGGCCGAACAGCTCGCTTTCCAGAAGATCCTCGGGGATGGCACCGCAGTTTACGGGAACCATGGGATTGTTTTTACGTGAACTGTTGAAATGGATTGCCTTGGCCACCAGTTCTTTTCCCGTTCCGCTTTCCCCGTAGATCAGCACGGTGCTGTCCGAATCGGCGACTTTTTCAATGGTTGAAAACACCCTTTTCATGCAGTCGCTGTAGCCCAAGAGTTTTCCCAGATCGTATTTCTCTTTCAGGTGATCCCGGAGATGGACGTTCTCCTCCCGGAGCTGGGCGTAGGATACGGCTCGCTGGACAGTGATACGGACGAGATCGTCTTTCAGGGGTTTGGAGATGAAATCAAAGGCGCCCAGTTTCATGGCTTCCACGGCATTGTTGACGGTGCCATAGCCGGTTATGATGATGACGACATGATCCGGTGCCACCTCTTTCATGAACCGCAGCAACTCCAAGCCATCCATGTGGGGCATTTGGAGATCCGTGATGGTGATGTCGTAGTGGTCTTCCAGGAAGGCCTTCATCGCTTCCCGCCCATCCTCCACGGCTTTCACGTCGTAACCGCCGGCGATCATGAGTTCGGACAGGTTTTGGCGACTGAGTTCGTTATCGTCAACGATGAGAATTCTGGCTTTTTTCATGCATTTTATCCCGAGAGCAAAGAACAATGAAGCCACGCAGGCCCTCAAAACAGGCAAAATGTCCTGCGGCCGTACGAATGACTAGGATATTGGCATAAAGGTGTAAAGTTTTTTCTTTACCGTGCCGATACTAAGCATATCCGTTACATTGGATTACATGGTAACATGGCCGCTAAACAGATCCAGATCACGTTACATAACAGAAATATGACATCCTTAAAAGTGAAAAGAGTCAAAATTCTAACCCATGCCAACAAATGATGAGAGGTAGAAGATGAAAGAAGCGGAAGAGCTTACAAGTCAGGTCGGAAAGGCGAGGATGGATGGGGAAGGCAAATATCTGACGTTTTTTTTGGCGGACGAGGAATACGGGATCGGCATCCTGAAAGTAAAGGAAATTATCGGGATGATGACAATTACCCATGTCCCCCAAACTCCGGAATACGTCAAGGGGGTCGTCAATCTGCGCGGTAAGGTCATCCCCGTTGTCGATCTGCGCCTCAAATTTGGAATGAATCCCATTGATTACACGGAAAGGACCTGTATCATTGTCGTTGAGATCGTCAATGCCGGCAAGACCATTCCCATGGGTATTGTGGTGGATTCCGTTTCCGAGGTGTTGAATATCAAGGGTGGAGATATTGAGGCCCCCCCTTCCTTTGGTACAAACCTGAAGACGGAGTTTATCAGGGGTATGGCCAAGATGGGATCAAGCGTCAAGATTCTCTTGGATATCGACCTTGTTTTGGCGGACGAAGAAACGGGAATCATACAAAACGACGAAGTCGGCTAATTTTCCATAGGTGAGAAACGTTTGGGATGGGAAGGGGCGAAAAGCCTGTCGCCGGGACGGGGGTTTTCTTTCTTCCGCATAGCAAAATCAACCCGCAATAGGTCGATAAGCCATGGAAAAAACATTTTACTCAACATCGGAAGTCGCTGACCTCTTTGGCGTGAGCCGGGTCACGATTTACCGCTGGGTGAAGGGGGGGAAAATCCAGTCCTTCGGATTGGGAAAAAACTTGAAGATTCCCCTGTTTGAAATCAAGCGGCTTTTGCAGGATTTCGGTATTTCCGACCTTTCTTACGACGATCTGAATGGTTTCCTGGAGAATCACAGCATAGGGGAGATCATTCAGGAAATGGGCAAAGAAGGTAAACACGATCCTTAAACCTGTTTCCGGGGTCTCGTGTTTTTCCTAAAGCCTTGTCGTAAGGCGGATAGATCGTTTCCCTGCTGGATGGTTCGTATTTTGCTTGTCAAATCTGTTAATGTGAGACGGTTGTTTTGAGGTAAGGGGAGAACTTGTCCGGAATATGGCCATGTATGCGGATCTTCAGGAATCGGATTTTCGTAAAATAAGCCGTCTTGTTTACGAACTATGCGGTATCAATTTACATGACGGAAAAAAGGAATTGGTTAAAGCCCGGTTGGGCAAACGCCTCCGGGAGGGGAATTTTTCTTCATTCTCTGAATATTATCAATTTGTCACCACCGACGAAGGTCAGGACGAGCTGGTGATGATGATTGATTCCCTCTCGACGAATTTGACCTATTTTTTCCGCGAGGCGGCCCACTTCGAAAAAATGGAGCGGATCCTTCCAGAAATGGCCAAAACCCGCCAGGCAAGCGGTGGGAGGGGCTTGCAGATCTGGAGTGCCGGTTGTGCTTCCGGTGAAGAACCTTACTCCTTGGCGATCACGGTGAGGGAAGTTTTGGGGGACAGGCCTTTATCCGTTCCGATTCTGGCCACCGATATTTCGACCCGCGTTTTGCAGACGGCGGTGCGAGGAATTTTCCCGCATGAACGCATGAAAAACGTACCGGACACGATTATCCGAAGGTATTTTCAATACGGCTCCGGTAAATGGAGAGGCCTTTTTCAGGTCAAAAAAGAAATACGGGATATGGTGCGTTTCCTGAGGTTCAACCTCATGAACCCGTTCCCGGCGGATTTTGTCTCCGATGTCATTTTCTGCAGGAACGTGATGATCTACTTCGA
>JAAYKM010000085.1 GCA_012522415.1 Deltaproteobacteria bacterium
ACATTGGTTATGGTTGGAATCGTAACAGCGCCGTTGGAAATAAAGGAGATCGGTAAAAAGTTTACATTTTTACGCAACGGACTCGGATTCCTTGCGGCACTGGCTATTGCCGGGATCATGGGGGTATTACTATCATGAAAACCATTAAGAATTTTACAGCGCCGATTTTAGTTTTGTTCGTGTTTCTCGGGTTGGCCGTATGGATGCCCGACACAGCTGTTCGGTCTTCTTTGGTCACGTGGGATTATTTCAAAGAAATGGCTTTGATCCTACCTCCTGTGTTTATCTTGATGGGATTCATGGAAGTATGGATCCCCAAAAGCAAAATACAGAGTTGGCTGGGCCGTGGTTCCGGAATAAAGGGAGCAATGATTGCTGTAGCACTTGGCACTTTACCTACCGGTCCGCTGTATGTGGCATTTCCTATGACAGCCGCCCTAATCAGGAAAGGCGCCAGCTTTACTAATATGGTCGTTTTTCTCGGATCCTGGGCTGCGTTGAAAATACCTCAACTGATGGTTGAGATTAAATTTATGGGCACAGCTTTTGCCGTAACCCGATTTATTTTAACGTTGATGGCATTGATGTTGATCGGCTTATTAATGGAAAACATCCTGCGCAGGTATCCGGATAAGGAGTGGTTGGCAAACGCAAAGAAATAAAAGAGCCTGTGTTGTCTGGAAATAAAAGGGATTAAGATGAAATATTTTGACAAAACGGATCACACGAAGAAAGGGGCCGTTATAGACAAGGCTTCCGCAGCATTGGATTTGGGCTCCTACGATACGATCCTCGACGTGGGGTGTGGGACAGGGGCGCTCTGCGCCGTCCTTGACGAAAGAGGCTTGTCAGTCACCGGGATCGATCCGGCATCAAAAATGCTGGCCATAGCAAAGAGGCATTCAAAAAGTGCAAATATAAAATATATTCACGGAAACGCTCTTGAGAAACTGCCCTTTGAGGATAAAAGCTTCGACATTTCGATTGCGTCCTATGTGGCTCACGGCATGCATGAGGAGGAACGAAAGCGCTTGTATGCAGAAATGGCTCGAGTCACCCGAAATAAAGTGATCATTTACGATTATAATCAAACCCGTGCTCTGTTGACTTCTGTTATCGAATGGTTGGAACGGGGAGATTATTTCCGCTTTATTAAGGATACGACGCATGAAATGGAACACTGCATATCCGAGATGCGGATGTGTTTTTCGGATGTGAAGGCGATTGATGTGGATACGCGGGCTGCCTGGTATATCTGTACGCCGAATCAGCTTTTCACGGAGAGTCAGTCATTGTAAGTAGAGAAAAGAGGTCTCAGTCATGAAAGAATTTATTCGCAAATGCAAGCTGCCCTACTATGTTTCGGATATTATATTAAACAGTAAATCAGTCGTTTGTCCTGCATCCAGAGAAGAAATGTTGGCGCTTTCCTTCGGGACACCGTCTCAGGACATTTTTGACGTTGAATATCAAGTGGAAGGTTTTGGCACTGTTAAAGAAGCCACTGTAACGAATTGCAAGAACGGCGCGGTGGTCAATTATCCCGATGACTACATGCGGCGGCGGGATCCGGACTGTCTGTTGGTGGCCGACGACAATGATACGGACAAGCCCAAATACGATGATGTATATAATCAAGACTTTGAACCTCTGCGAAACGCTACGTTCGAGTGGCTCAAAAAGCAGGACCTGATCGTGATGCCTTTCAAGGCGGGTGGGCAGGAATACGGATATGACGCTTTGTTGATCTCACCGGTCAACGCAGCGTTCTTTGCCTGTGGTCTGGGAGATCTGCAGGGATTTGTCAACATTCGGGAAGTCAACGGGGTTTTTTGTCCTAAGGCAGTGGTATTCCTGGCACCTCCCTTCCGTCACACGCATTTTCAGGGGAAGCAGATCGTGATCCACAACAGATTGGAAGAGATGCACGAATTGTTTTCCTATAATTTGTATCCGGGTCCCAGCGCAAAAAAGGGGATCTACGGCGTATTGCTGAACATCGGTGAAAACGAAGGATGGGTGACAGTCCATGCTTCGACCGTTAAGGTGATCACTCCTTACGACAACGAAATCGTCATCATGCACGAAGGCGCGTCCGGCGGCGGAAAAAGCGAGATGATCGAGAATATACATAAAGAAATGGACGGGCGGATCCTTTTAGGCCAGAATATCGTGACGGGTGAAAAAACTTATATCGACTTGAAAGAAACCTGTGAATTGCGGCCGGTTACCGACGATATGGCGCTTTGCCATCCCGATATGCAAAATGACAGCCGGAAACTGGTGGTTAAGGATGCGGAAGATGGCTGGTTTTTAAGGTTGGATCACATCACCGGGTATGGGGTGACGCCGCGTTACGAAAAAATATTCACACAGCCTGCGGAGCCTTTGATTTTTTTGAACATCAAGGCGGTTCCTCATGCAACCTGCCTTGTTTGGGAACATACGCCGGATTCCGACGGGACTCCTTGCCCAAACCCCAGAGTGATCCTGCCGCGTCGTCTGGTGCCCAATGTGATCAGCGAACCGGTAGAGGTCGATGTCCGGAGTTTTGGTGTCAGGACACCCCCGTGTACCGCGGAGAACCCATCTTACGGCATTCTGGGTATGTTTCACGTGTTGCCGCCTGCCATTGCCTGGCTGTGGCGATTAGTGGCGCCGCGAGGGCATAACAATCCGAGTATTACGGATTCTGTCGGCATGAGCAGCGAAGGTGTCGGTGCCTACTGGCCCTTTGCCACCGGGAAAATGGTGGAGCAGGCAAACTTATTACTGGAACAGGTAGTTCGTTCTGCCAATACCCGATATGTTCTGATTCCCAATCAGCATATCGGTGCTTATCAGGTCGGTTTTATGCCCCAGTGGATCGCAAGAGAATATATTGCCCGCAGAGGAAGTGCAAAATTTAAACCGGAACATTTAGTGCCGGCGCGTTGCCCTTTGTTCGGATATGCGCTGGAATCGCTGAAGGTAGACGGTCACTACATTCGAAAAGCCTTTTTGCAGCCGGAAACCCAGGCAGAGGTGGGATACGAAGGCTATGACGAAGGGGCAAAGATGCTCACGGAATTTTTCACGAGAGAAGTCGAAAAATTTGACACACCGTTATTGGATCCTCTCGGACAACAGATCATTCGTTTATTTTTAAGCGGTGCTGCGGCCTCTGAATATACCGAATTGATACCAATGAAGTATTAAAAATATAAAAGCATTTGAGCGGGCTGTTGCAAACAGAACGGTTTTCCGCGCGTTGAAAAAATAGGAAAGGACTTTTCGATGGGGAGTCTGTTTAAGTGGAAGAACTATACCATGGGTCCGCTGATACGGTGGGTACTGCATCATCCCAATGTGATGAAATCCAGACTGTTTCTCAAGGTGATGCAAGTTTTTCCCGAGAAAATCAGCAGGACCTACGACGCTAAGATCCGCAACGGAAGAGAGGCTGATTTGCTTCTTCTCGCAGCAGGACTGGATCTTCTTGAGCGCCAGCCGCTGCAGATTTTGGACTTGTGCACAGGGACGGGTCTTGCAGCGTTTGAAGCCGCAAAGCATTTCCCCAACGCCTTCGTCACAGGTGTGGACCAAAGTCCCGGTATGATCGAAGCGGCGAAAAGCAAAGTCAAAGAGAGCGATGTGTTGCGAATCTGCTTTGAACAGGGCAATGCAGTTGCGCTGGCCATCGAAAAAGAAACTTACGATCTGGTCGTTACGTCAAATGCGCCGGTGTATCTGGCAGAGGCCGTCCGGGTATTGAAATCCGAAGGGTATTTACTGATCGTGTTTTCGTTTGGGGGAAAAGTTTTTACCGATGCAGAAAGGGACGTAAGAAATCTTCTTAAAATAAAC
>JAAYKM010000086.1 GCA_012522415.1 Deltaproteobacteria bacterium
CGTCACTCCGGGGAGCAACCTGCACGCCTCTTCCATGGCAGCGGGGTCGAAAGCCCGAACGACGGCACCCGCCGCCTGGAGGGCGGGAATGACATCGAGGGCGACGCTTTCACGCATGTCGTCAGTATTCGGCTTGAACGAAACGCCCAGAACGGCGACGGTTTTCCCCCGCACGTCGCCACCGGCCGCGGCAATGACCCGCGAGGCCATGCTCCGCTTGCGCCGATTATTGATATCCACAACCGTCTCCACGATACGTACCGGCGAACCGGCCCGTTTTGCCGTTTCGATCAGGGCCAGGGTATCCTTCGGGAAGCATGACCCGCCATAGCCCGGACCCGCGTGGAGAAACTTTCTCCCGATACGGCCGTCAAGGCCGATTCCCCGCGCCACGTCCTGCACATTCGCCCCGACCCTTTCGCACAAATCGGCCATTTCGTTGATAAAGGTGACCTTCGTCGCCAGAAAGGCATTGCTTGCGTATTTTGCAAGTTCCGCCGTTTCCAGCGTGGTCTGCACAATCGGCGTATCCAGAAGATACAGGGGCCGGTACAGGGCGCGGAGGAACGACACCGCCTCTTCGCTGTCCGTGCCGAACACGACACGATCCGGCCGCATGAAGTCACCGATGGCCGAACCCTCCCTGAGAAACTCGGGGTTCGAGGCCGTGGCGAAACGGGCCGACGGATTCGCCTCGCGGATGATCCTCCCAACTTCCCTGGCTGTGCCGACGGGAACGGTGGACTTGGTCACGACGACGGTGAAATGATCCGGCGTCAGGTAGGCCGCCGTGTCCCGAGCGGCCTGGTAAACATGGGTGAGGTCCGCGTGGCCGTCCCCGCGGCGGGATGGCGTGCCGACGGCGATAAAAACCGCGTCGGCCCCGACTTCACATTCCGGCAGGCTCGACGCGAAGCTCAAGCGGCCGGCGGCGACGTTCCGGGCCACCAGGTCGTCGAGGCCGGGTTCGTAAATCGGCATCACCCCGTCCCGCAGTCTCGAGAGCTTTCTCTCATCCGGATCGACACAGGTTACATCCACGCCGAATTCGGCGAAGCATGCCCCTGAAACCAGGCCGACATACCCCGCACCGAGCATCACAATCCTCATGCCCCCACCTCCTGTCCCTGTTTGTTTTATGCGCAGACTATATAATCGATCGGGGAGGTCAAGGCAAGGTGCATCCTCGCCCCCACGCCTCTCCGCCCCCAATGCGTTACGTTTAAGACTTCTCACATTCGTTCGAAGTGACAGGGGGGCGTCATTTCTGAGGAACCACCCCATTTTTATTTAGAGAGGCATCCAGCCACGTCATTGCGAGGCGCGCTCACCCATGCCATTTCGAGGCGCTCCCGCCTATGTCATTTCGAGTGGCGTCCACTATGTCATTTCGACCCGGCGTCAGCCGGGGAGAAATCTTGTCCTTTACGCCATCCCAGGACGTTTAGTTTAAGATTCCTCACCCGCCTCCGGCGGGATTCGGAATGACATTTTAAGGTTGCGGCAGCCCGGAATGAGATTTTAGGGCTGTGGCAGCTCGGGATGGCATTTTAGGGCTGCGACGGTTCAGACATAATGTTTAAAAAAGGCGGCAAGCTCTCAATTTGGATGGTATCTTTTGTTTTCCATAACAAAAACATTCAAAGGAGGCTTGCCATGGGCATTGTAAACAAACTCGATTTTACCGGTCAAC
>JAAYKM010000087.1 GCA_012522415.1 Deltaproteobacteria bacterium
AACCAGGTAGTTCTTGATGGCATCGACTCGGCGCTGGGAAAGCTTCTGGTTATATGCGTCGGTGCCCCTGCTGTCCGTGTGCCCTTCCAGGGTGGCCTTCTCCCAGGCATAGGCGTTCATGTAATCCGCCACCCTCTTGATCTCGCTGTGATATTTCGGTTTTACATCGGACTTGTCGAAGTCGAAAAGCACGTTGAGATTGATGGTGACCCTTACGGGACAGCCGTCCTTGTCCACTTTCAATTCAATGGGTGTATCCGGGCACTTGTCCAGATAGTCGGGAACCCCGTCCCTGTCCGTGTCTATGGGACATCCCACTTCGTCGACTATCACACCGGCGGGTGTATCGGGGCACTGGTCAAGGCGATCGATGACCCCGTCCCCATCGCTGTCGGGCTCAACGAAAGAAGCCGGTTCCGGCTTGGGGGGCGGAGGGGGCGGAGGCAGTTCGGCCTTCGGTTTTTCACACCCGAAGAAAAAAGACAAGCCCAGGGTAAATTCAAAATTGTTGTTGTTTTCATCCGTTATAAAGATGTGTCGGGCATCGCCGCGTAATGCGATGTTATCCATAAAAAACCACTTGAATCCGAGACCGTAATCCAAGGCGAAGTCATGACCATCCGCGCTGTTTTGGCTTCCCTTGTCGTAATCAAGCTTTCTTCCCCCGATACCAGCGGCGATAAACAGGACGACGTCAGTGTCAGGCAGGAAGTTGTAGAGGCCTTCCAGACGATAACCCAGCATTTTTGCATCATTCTTGTAAGAACTTCCATTGCCCCTGTACACCCGATCGTCTCCATCCGCCGTGGAGTAATCGACTGCGGCCTCGATTGACCATTCCTTGGTGATGTTATATCCGATTCTCAGTCCATACACCGGGGCGGGATCAAGATTTTCATCGTCATCAAAAGCATACCCACCGGCATAAGGGGTAATGGACCACGCTTTGGCCAGATTGGCCGCCATTGAAGGTGTAGACAGAATTGCCACCGCCAACATGCCGCACAAGCAAAACAACAGTTTTTTCTTCATCCTCCTTCTCCCTTAACCATCTTTTATATTTTGAAATACCTTAAGGAGTCGCCGTCAAGGTGTCAGGCAGTCGACGACTCACAACCCTTTTATTATCCTCTTTTATCATCCCCGGTGTTTTTCTCGAAAAAATGAAACACACAACGGAGCGACAATGTTATCCGACCCGCCTTGTAACTTCAAGAGATAAAAGAGAGCATACGGAGCGCACCCGCGATACGGTTGTCCTGTTTGCAATATTTCCGAAAAAGCACTGTCGCCGTTTTTCATCCACAAATCTGAATCCGTGCCATTTACGACACCTTTTCCACTTTCACCAGTGGTTCCTGCTGGCTGATACAGTGCAGTGTCCCCAGGCCCCAGACCAAGTCATAACAGTCGATACCGATTACCCGTCTTGCGGGAAAGAGATCCTGCAGCACGGACAATGCGAAATCATCATTCCGATCGCGAAACGTCGGTACCAGCACAACGCCGTTTGCAATAAGAAAATTGGCGTAACTTGCAGGGACTCTCTGCCCATCAAATTCAAGCAAACGAGGCATGGGGAGTTCCACGATTCGAAACAGTCTCCCCGAAGGGTCTGTCATTTTTTTTAGTTGCCTGAGATTTTTCTGCAGGGGTAGATAGTTTTCATCTTTCCGATTGTCCTCCACCACGGCCACGATTGTATCCGCGCTGACAAAACGGGCAGAATCATCAATATGGCCGTCCGTGTCATCCCCGGCAATGCCTTCTTCCACCCAAAGAATTTTTTCCACATTGTAATACTCACGCAGGTACCATTCAACCTGAGATTGCGACAGATGGGGATTGCGGTTCGGGTTCAGGAGGCAGGGGGCGCTGGTTAAAAGGCATCCGGCTCCGTTTACATCAATCGCACCTCCCTCCATAATGATTCCCGGATAAAAAAGGGGCACTTGACGATATTCGGCAATTCGGGTGGGGACCATATCATCCAGATCATAGGGGGGATATTTCCCGCCCCAGGCATTGTAATCCCAGTCGATTATCGCCAAGGGTTCTTCGGCTTCGGGGTTGACCACGAAGGCCGGACCATGATCCCGGCACCAGGCATCATTTGTCGGAATCGGGAAAAGAGAAAACCTCCCGCTGTCAACCCCCGCTTTGATCAGCCTGGTCATGACGTCATCGTGCATGTGCCGGTCAATAACATTGATATTTACGTGTTGAAACCCTGCCAGAATCTTGACGATTTCCGTGAATACTGCCGGTATCGGTGCGAAACGCTCCGGCCATGAATCTTCTTTGTGGGGCCATGAGAACCATGTTGCGGCCTGTGTTTCCCATTCTGCGGGGAAGCGATAACCCAGTTGTCGTGGAGTTTCCCGGAAAATCATGTATCGGAGCCAGAATCGAGAAAGCGCCGGGTGATGCCGTCGTAAGCATCAATGCGGCGGTCACGCAGAAAAGGCCAGTGTTGACGGGTGGTATCGGATTTAGCGAGGTCAACCTCGAAAACGGCGATATCGTCGCGGTCATGCGGAGACTGATGGATCAGCTCGCCCAGGGTGTCGACGGCAAAAGAGCCGCCCCAAAAGACGATATTACCTTCTTTTCCAATCCGGTTGATTGAAACGACCGGTATGCCGTTGGCAATAGCATGGGCACGCTGAATTGTCCGCCAGGCATCATACTGATTACGGCAAACCCGTGGATCTTCTCCCTCCGCCCAGCCAATGGCCGTCGGATAAAAAAGCATTTCGGCTCCCATTAGGGTTGTCAACCGTGCCGCCTCCGGGTACCACTGGTCCCAGCAGATCAATACGCCGATGACGCCGAAGCGGGTCTTGAAGACCCTGAAACCCAAATCGCCAGGTGTAAAGTAGAATTTTTCATAGAAGGACGGATCGTCAGGGATGTGCATCTTTCGATACTTTCCAAGGTATGTGCCATCCGCATCAATCACGGCGGCGCTGGTGTGATAAAGCCCCGCTGCTCTTTTTTCAAACAGGGAGGCCACAATCACGACACCCAGGTCGGCTGCCAGGGATTTCAGATTCTCGGTCGTGGGGCCGGGGATGGGCTCAGCCAGATCAAAAGGAGCATAATTTTCGGTAACACAGAAATACAGAGAGCGAAAAAGCTCCTGAAGGCATACGATGTTAGCGCCGCGAAGCGCCGCATGACGGATCGCTTCTTCAGCACGGGCCATGTTTTGCGTGGTATCTGCAACACAGCTCGTCTGGACGATTCCGATTTTAACTTTCCGCGTCTCTACCACAATACGGCTCCGCTCCCGGAAGGATATTTTGATCTAGCTAGGACGATCATCGGAAATATACGGAATACCTGCACTGCTGTCAACATGTTTGGGTTTTTTGAGCGGACACGGACTCCGACGGATTTTTCGTTGATTTAACCGGGACTTGAGGGTCTTTTAAACTGCTTGACAAGGTAAAATGCTTCGGATAATAGAGGAACTCCTGTTGAGGAAAACAAGGAAAGGGCCGATGTAGCTCAGCTGGTAGAGCAACTGATTCGTAATCAGTAGGTCTGCGGTTCGAATCCGCACATCGGCTCCAGATTTCCCGAGTCTCTCGATCTTTACAGCGAGAGACTTTTTGCGTTATGACCCGGAATGGGCTGTTTTGTTTCAAGATGCAATTAAGCTGAACAATCATGAGGACTGAAGAATGACGGAAGAAAAAAAATCATGCGATAGTTGCGAAAGCACCCAAGGTCAGCCGAGTGGCTTTCAGGAGTTTCTCGAACAGGAAGCGCTCAAGGACAGGATGGAGAAGGTCAAGCACAAGATCCTGGTCTTGTCCGGAAAAGGAGGTGTAGGAAAGAGTACGGTTGCCACGAATCTGGCGGTGGCTCTGTCCAAGGCGGGGAAGGCCGTGGGGCTTCTGGATGTTGATTTTCATGGACCCAGCATTCCCACGTTGCTAAATCTTGAGGGAAAACCAGTATACCAGCATGATGAGGGGTTGATTCCCGTTGAATTTGCCTCAGGCATCAAGGTTATGTCGGTGGGTTTCCTGTTGCGTGATCAGGATGAAGCTGTTATTTGGCGGGGACCGATGAAAATCAGCTTTCTCAAGCAGCTCCTTAAGGACGTGATCTGGGGCGATTTGGATTATCTGGTTATCGATTTCCCCCCCGGTACGGGAGACGAACCCTTGTCCATTGCTCAGATGATACCGGAATGCGACGGTGCGGTCATCGTTACGACGCCGCAGAATCTGTCACTAAATGATGTAAAGAAATCGATCAATTTCTGCCGGCGGATCAAGATTCCTGTCCTGGGCGTCATTGAGAACATGAGTGGTTTGATGTGTCCCCATTGCGGGCAAATGATCGATTTGTTCAAGAGCGGTGGTGGCGAGGCAATGGCGAACAAAATGGATGTGCCCTTCTTGGGCCGGATTCCTATCGATCCTCGTGTTGTGGAAGCTTCCGACCTCGGTGAACCCTTTATCGAGCGTCACGCCGACAGCGAAGGTGCGGCGGCATTCGCTCGGATCGTCCGGCAGTTGATAGACCCAAAAGCATAATATACTTGACTAGAAATGCATTTGGGGTTTCCGTGGTTTTCCGTAAAGGCGTGAAGAGTTGGTATATGCACTCTGCTGACCTTGAGGAATGTTGATGAAACGGGTAGAGTCGCTTCTCGTTACAGAAGAAACCATTTCCAATCTTTTCAGACTGATCGGCATGCTCCGGGAGCACGATTCTCTGGCGGTTCTCATGTATGGTGCCCCTGATCCCGATGCCATCTCTTCCGCCATGGCCCTGCGGGAAATAATCGAACAAAAGGCCGGTCTGTCCCGTTGTGTTTTTGCGGCAACCCACCCCTTCATCCGGCAACAGAATCTTGAATTCGCCCATGCCATGGGCGTTGATATTTCAATCATCGATGGGATTGATCTGGCCGATTACCGGTTGATCGCTCTGGTAGACAGTCAACCTCCTCTTTTTGGTGAAGTGCTTGAACGATACCGTCCGCATATTGTTTTCGACCACCATCCCCGTACGCCGGGCTGGCATGCTGAACTGGAAGACGTTCGGCCGAGGTACGGCGCCCTGTCCACCATCATGACGGGGTATCTTTTGGCGGCCCGCGTAAGGATTACACGGATGCTTTATACGGCCCTTTTGTACGGTATCCGGAGCGACACGAATAATCTGGAAAGGGATGCGTGCCTGGAAGATATCGGCGCGTATTATTTGAATTTTGCCCGTGCGAACCGGGGATTGATCCGGCGCATTGAATTGAACCAGATTCCGGAGCGTTACCTGAAGTATTTTGATTTTGCCTACAGACACAGGCATCGGCAACGCGAGAAAATAATCTGTTTTCTGGAAGCGGTGGAGAACGCTGATGTTTGTGTGCAAGTCGCGGATTTTCTTCTGCGCATTATCCAGATCTATTTTGTTGTGGTGGGGGGGATCGTCGGGAACCGCTTGATTGTTGTTTTCCGGGGTGATGGTTACCGGATGAACTGCGGAGACATTGCGTCCAGAACCTTCGGTCATTTGGGAAGTGCTGGAGGGCACCGGAGTGCCGCCCGGGCGGAAATTCATCTTGAAAAACTCAAGGAAATTTTAGCGGGGGATCTCTCCTGCAGGAATATGGAACATTTTCTCCTGCAGAGCCTGGAGGTCAAGCGCCAACGCCTCCGGGGAGACGGAACAAAGGAAAAGGGGTGATGAAACATCACCCCTTCGCTGGTTTGATCCCGGCTGCCGTTATGCGTCCGTTTTTTCCGGACTCGTCGTGTCTTTCGTCGGAGTATGAGCCGGCTTCTCTTCGCTACCGGAAGGCTTCTTCCCGCCATAATCCGTAACGTACCAGCCGCTACCCTTCAGGTGAAACGATGAGAGTGACAGAAGTTTGTCCACGCGCCCCTTGCAGAAACGGCAGCGTGAAATGGCAGGTTCGGTAATGCCTTGAAATTCTTCAAATTCTTTTCCACACTTCCGGCATTTATACTCATAAATTGGCATAATGCAAAAACCTCCTGATAAAACTTAATGGAAGAGCACTTCCAGATTATAGCGTTTGCTGAAACAGTCGAGAACGAGGTCTAGGTGCGGATAATCCATCGGTTTCAAGATGTCCTGTGTGATGTTGTTGACGGTTTGTTCTTCCAGTTCTCTCCGTTTACCCTCCATGTCGAAATCCGCCTGCCCTTTGGTGAAACGTACAACATGCACCAATTCGTGGGCGGCAATATACAGAAGAAGCGGTGACAGTCGGACGAAGGAACCCGCCCGTTCCACGGCGTCAAGAATCCGATGGTCGTGAAGACAGATCCGGTAAAAATCGAAACCGTTTTCGTTGCCGTCTTTATGATAGCCATATTTGCAAAGATGGGCGAAAACGCCGTCGTTGATCTCGTGGTTTTCCAAGTTGACCAGGGTTCTGACATCATAGCGCCAGGAACGCATCCTGGCGAGGGACAGACGATAATGACGGGAGACCATTTTTTCCGCTAGACAAAAAGACCGGCCAGCCTGAGCGATCTCATTCGCATTGAAATAACGATCCACGATACGCTCTCCATCACACTCGTTCCCATCGAAATTCGGGGTTAGTATAGGCATGAACCGGTGTTTGTCAAATATTTTGTGGATCCAAAATCGCACGGACTGCAAGAGTAAAAACGCGGTTATTTCTGAGTGGGTTCCGGAAGAGGTGACAGGTCCTGGCCTATAGAGGCCCCTTTTTCGTGCTGTGTGCTCTCAGGGCTGCCGTGATGATGAGATCAATCAGACCGGCTTGGGTCATATCCATGGCTGCGGCCTGATGGAAAAGAACCGTAGAGGGCGTCATGCCTGGCAGGGTATTGGCTTCCAGAACGACGATCCGTCCGTCGGGCAGAACGAACATGTCAATTCTGGCGTAACAACGGAGATTCAAGGCCGTAAAAGTTGCCAAGGCTGTTTCCTGTATTTTTTTCAGACTGGTTTCCGGCAACCGGGCTGGGGTCTTATTTTCACCTTTTCCGTAAAGGAACTTGTCTTCCAGGGAGAGAATACTGTTCCTGTCTGTCGGAATGGTTTCGGACGGAATCAAAGGAAAGGGTCTGTCTCCTTCCAGAATCCCGCAGGTTACCTCCATGCCGGTCAAAAATTCTTCGATCAGGGCGGTATTGTCCCACAAAAACGCGTTGGTCAGGGCAGGATTTACATCTTCACGCGAAACGGCCTTGGTCACGGCGGTGCTGCATCCTTCCCGGGCGGGTTTGATCACACAGGGGAAACCAATTTCGCTTTCGATTCGATCCGCTGTGGTGGCCTGCACGTCCGACGTCCAATCCGGTTTCGTGACAGCAATGGTTTTGGGCACATCAATCCCTGAGGCCGCCAGGAACTGACGACAAAAATGTTTGTCCATGCCCAGGGCCGATGCAAGCACGCCTGATCCCGTATAGGGCAGGCCAAGCAATTCGAGGAGTCCTTGCAGACAGCCGTCCTCACCGTATTTGCCGTGAAGGGCCAGAAAAGCTAAGTCGATGCGGGCCTTCAAATCTTCGTATCGAAGGGGTTTCGCCTCTTCCCGGAGGTCCTCCCCGATATCCTTCGTACTGTTGCGCATCAGGAGTTTCAGCGGAATCTCCCACAGGGAGGCGTTGTCATCCATAAAGATCGGAAGCGGATCATATTTTTTCCGATTGATCTTGCTGAAAATATTCCGTCCGCTTTCCAGTGAAATATCCTTCTCGGATGAAAGCCCCCCCAAAATGATGCCGATCTTCATTTTTGTCATGTCTGCCATGCCTATATCCTCAATATCAAACAAATTTATTCCTTACAGAGGCCCAATTTTTGCGCTATGGATTTGTATCGCGTTCTCTATGAGATGTGAGATGATCATGGATGGCAACATCCCCGAACAAGCGGCCTGTTCAAAGAAGAACGAGGATGGCGCCATGCCTGAAGAAGAATTGGGATCCGTGATCAGGATTCGTCCATCCGTAAGCAGAAAGCCGTCCATTCGCCCATAGGACCGAAAGCCCAGTGCAAGAAAAGCCCGCACCGCCGCTTCTTTGATTTTTTCAACAACGTCAGGAGGTATCGTCTTGGGGGGAGTAAACTTGCGGCAGCGTCCGGGCATGTACTTGTCATCGTAGGTGTAGAATTCGCTTTGCGGATGAATTTCTGTGACTTCCAGAGCCCGAATGTGCCCCTCTTCCTCCAGAACGATGGATGAGAATTCTGTTCCGTTCAGATATTCTTCAAGCAAAACCGAACTGTCCCATTGAAGGGCATTTTGGATGCCGTCTGCGAGCTCTTCAGAATCCTGAATAATGGTGACACCGGTACTCGAACCCTCCCGTGTAGGTTTGACCACAAGGGGAAAAGAGAAGCGCGACAGGATGTTGTCCCACACAGTTTTCGGATCCCTTACCCAGTCTCGTTCCGGGATGACCATGCTGGACGGTACGTCGAGACCCGCCGCCTTCAGAAAAATCAATTGGACGTGCTTATCCATACCAAGCGCGGAAGCCAGAACGCCCGATCCCGTGTATGGAATCCGAAGCAGTTCCAACAACCCCTGGATACAACCATCATCACCGTATTTACCATGAAGACAAATAAAGACGAAGTCAACTTTTTCTCCCAAGTCTTCGTAAGCCAGCCGTTGCCCTTCCCGTTCAAGGCGGTCCATGATGTCGACGGTCGTATTCTGGGAAACCAGCTGCCAGGGGATGCACCATAGGTTTCCACCATGGTCCATAAAGAGAGGTACACCTTCATAAAGTTCATTGTCCAAGTGATCATAGACATTTCTGCCGCTGTTCAAAGAGACTTCACGCTCAGAGGACAGCCCCCCCATGATGATGCCGATTTTCATTTTTTGCATAGAATGATCCGTTCCGTAATGTGGACAGCTTTCATTGATGATCGTTTGTCATGAGAGGGCTTACCCTTTTCGTGAACTTTTTTCAATATCCCAGATGAAAGTCACGCCACTGTTGGGGAAAATCCACTCCCGATTATCAACTTTCAATTCGATCGATTTGCCGCGTTCCCTGACAACTTCCGGATAGGGATTCTTACCGGCGAAAAAGGCCACTTCACGGACGTTCTGCAAATTCGTCCCCTCGTAGTCGAATGTAATGTTCAGACCTCGAGTGGGATAAATCAGGTAAACGGAAAACGTATTGCTGTTTTTGGGCTTCTTGGTGACGATTTCGATTTCCAGTTTAACGGGTTGATTACGTTTTCCCTTGAGGGTATCGCCGCCGCACCACACTTCATATCCTCTTTCCGTATGGTCCGACCGGATCAGGGGAATGGCATCCCCGTCTATGGCAACCCGAACAAACCGGAAATCCGGCTCCGTGGACTGATTGTCTCCTCGGCTGAAGAGCCAGCGGTACTCGCAGGCGGGATCGTTAAATAACGCTTCGAGTTGTTCGTTGTTGCGAGCGCAGCCGATAAAAAAAATTTCACTGCGAATGGCTTTATAATATTCGATGTGGGTCGTGACCTTGTAATATTTCTCCTCTTGGGGATCTGCCTGCCGTTCATCACCGGTAAAGTCGGCAATTCTGATATCGTAGCGGAAATCTGTTCGAAGTTCGAGCTGCCGGTCACCCTTGCCGAAGAGCGTTTCGAACATTTCATAATAAATGGCATCCCCCAACTCTGTGCTTTTCGCTCTGGCTTGAAAGCATTGGCGGATAATATTATCGATCCGCGAAAATGATTTCTCATCCTCCGGAATATAGATCCGCCGCAATCGGGGCTCAATGGCCCCGGCCTGACCCCTGTGGAGAAAAATCCGCGGTGCTCTTTTCCCGAGCATACAAAGGATCTCGTAATGAATGGTGTTGAGCCTTGCCGCAATATCGTTGACCGTGATTTCTTCCTGTTCGTCCTTTCCCAGGAGCGTGACGATATCCCCAATGGAGCAGCCGGGGATATGGGACACGTCAACCGTACACATATCCATGGAAATACGGCCGATGATGGGGGCCCGCTTCCCCCGGATCAGGACTTCACCCTGGTTGGAGAGGATCATCCCATATCCGTCACCGTAGCCGACGGGGATCGTCGCAATCCGGGTCGGCCGGTTCGTTATGTAGGATCGCCCGTAACCGATACAGTAGCCTTTGGCAAACCTTTTGACCAGAACCACCCGGGTCTTAAAACTCATGACCGGCTCAAGTTTTGCTCGTTCCTGCGTGTCCGGGGAGGGATGGATGCCGTAGGTCATCAGACCCGGTCGGACCATGTCGAAATGAAATTCCGGATAATTCAAAATACCGGCGCTGTTTCCCATATGTCGGAGGGGAAAGACCCTTCCTTCTCGACGAAGTTTTTGCAGGAGCCCTATGAAAAAGCGTCCTTGTGCATTGCTGTAATCGTTAATCTGCTCGGCGGAAGAGAAATGGGTAAAGATGCCTTCGAGAATCAAATTGGGATGCTGAGCAATCTCGCGGATAACCCGCATGGCTTCTTTGTGCATGGTGCCGCCGCGTCCCATGCCCGTGTCGATTTCAATATGAACAGGGCCTGAGATTCCCGCTTGTGCATATTGTTCCTGCAACACGTGGGCAAAGTGTGTGTCGGAAACGGATGGAATAAGACGATATTTAATGATTTCACGAATTTCCGAGTCCATGGAGGGACTGAGGATCAGGATCGGTGCGGCAATACCGCTGACCCGCAACTGGACTCCCTCGTCGGCGTTCGCGACCCCGAGCCAAGAGGCTCCGTTTCTCAAGGCCATGTTGGAAATTTCAATGGCGCCATGGCCGTAGGCATCCGCCTTCACCACCTGGAGAATGCGAACGGATGAACCGACCAATCGCTTCAGTTCTTCCCAGTTATGGGTAAAATGATCCAGATCGACTTCGACCCAACTTCGGTACTGTTCTTCTTTCACAGGGGCCCCCTTGCTTTTCCGTATTGCCGCGCCCCTATGGTGACGGTTTGGGGAATCGCTGTATGATGATTTCCGCCAAAGCGGCGGCATCGTTGATATCCACGCAGGGTACACCCAGATTGAAGGAGCGGTCGCTGGCAATGGCCAACAGATCATCGGTCTGTGAACAGAGGAGTTCGTGGTTCGTCGCTGAGCGGAATACCTCGATTTTGGGGTGATTATTTCCTTTATATCCTTCAGAAAGGACAAGATCCACATTACGAACGTAACGCTTACGGATTTCCGAGAGTTCGTGGTCCCGGTCTACGTCTTCAACAAGACCGACCTTCCAGGGGGACGAAATGATCGATATGCTGGCACCGGCCTTTTTATGACGCCAGCTGTCTTTGCCTTCGTGGTCTATGTCGAACCCATGAACATCATGTTTGATCGTGGCGACACGATACCCCCTTTTCACCAGTTCGGGAATGAGTTTCTCCATGAGGGTTGTCTTGCCAGAATCGGACCTGCCGACAATGGAAACGATCGGTATCATGCTATAATATCCCTAAAGTCAATCATCATTGCTTTTAATTGGTGCCCCACGCGGGGAATACCCTCTGCGTTGACACGTGTCCCGTCTCCAAGTGATTGAGGCAGCAACATACGCAATGGCCCGGATTGTGTGTGTCAATCCTGTCTGCGTTCTGTGGAATACGACGCCTCGAACGGCTGTTTCATAACACAGGAGTGATGACCGGTGCAAACACTGTATTTTCACGAACAGATATTTGTAATATTACATTATTTATGCTACAAACCGCGCATTATTTCTGGCAGGGTTGCCGAAAGAACAGGGAGGTAGGTTATGGCCTTGGGGCAGAAAAACCGCAAAACATTTTTTATATTTCTTTTGGCTTTTTTGATCGCGTCATTCATCGTATCGGCCGTTGAAGTCATTCGGTCTTCTTTTTTTCGAGATCCGGGCCCGGATATTAAGACGGCCGGTGCCGTTTCCGTGGCCGACCCTTCCCAAGCTCCGACGTCGTTTGCGGATATCGTGGAAAAGCTTAAACCGGCAGTGGTCAACATCAGCACCACAAAGACCGTTCGCTCCGCTGGTCGATACCGCTCTCCTTTGAGAGATCAGAGTCCTTTCGATCGCTATTTCGGCGGAGATGATTTCTTTGAAAGATTTTTCGGTGATATTCCACAGCGTGAATTCAAGCAGAAAAGTTTGGGATCTGGATTCATCATCAGTCATGATGGCTATATTTTTACCAACAATCACGTTGTCGAGCAGTCGGAAAAAATCCGTGTCAAGCTTTCCGATGGCCGGGAATACGATGCCCGAATCATCGGTAAAGATGCAAAAACGGATATTGCATTGATCAAGATAAAACCATCGGACAGTCTTCCCGTAGTGGAAATCGGCGATTCGGAAAAACTGCGTGTCGGTGACTGGGTTTTGGCAATCGGCAACCCGTTCGGCCTGGAACAAACCGTGACAGCGGGTATCGTCAGCGCCAAAGGACGTGTGATCGGTGCGGGGCCATACGATAATTTTATCCAAACCGATGCGTCGATCAACCCCGGCAACAGTGGTGGACCCCTTTTCAATCTCGAAGGCAGGGTAATCGGTATCAATACGGCAATCGTCGCCCATGGACAGGGTATCGGCTTTGCCATTCCCATAGGGATGGCAAAGGACATGCTTCCAGACCTCAAGGCAAAGGGAAAGGTCACCCGCGGCTGGATGGGTATCTCTGTTCAGGATATCACAGAAGACATGGCGCGCTCTTTCAAGCTGCGGGACACCAACGGGGCTATTGTGGCGGAGGTATTTGCCGGGGACCCGGCGGACCGGGCGGGATTGCGAGCGGGAGACGTGATTGTGGCGGTCGGAGACAAGGCGGTGAAAGACACGCACGAACTGCTGATGATGATCGCTTCTTTTCGGGTTGGGGATGCTGTGAGAGTCAAGGTGCTTCGTGACGGCCAGGAAAAATGGTTTCGTGTGATCGTCGGCGAAAGGAAGGACCAGCCGGAAGTCGCAATGTCTCCGAGGGGAGCCTCGGATTTGGGATTGAGCGTTCAGGAACTGACACCTGAGCTTGCCCGTTACTTGGGAATCAGGGAAAACAGGGGTATTATCGTCGTGGATGTTGAGCCGGGCAGTCCTGCTGATAACGTGGGTATCCAGCCACAGGATATCATCCTGCAGGTCAATCGTGTTCCTGTATCCACGTTGGGGGAATATAATCGTGAAATGGCCAAGAAGACGTCAAACACCAGCATTCTGCTGCAGGTTAAAAGAGGGCGTACGACATTTTTCGTGCCTGTCAGGTAATCCGCCTCTTACATGAAGAAGAGTCTGCAGAACGAGCCTGCATTCGTTCCGGCTGTTCCGGTGTCGGATCCGTTGATTCGGCTTTACGAGGTCATGAACGAACATTTCGGCGCTCTCCATTGGTGGCCGGGGGATTCGACTCTTGAAATCCTTATAGGGGCTGTATTGACCCAGAATACGGCTTGGCGTAATGTTGAAAAAGCCATCGAAAATCTAAAGCGAAAAAAGCTCATCGACATCGGTCGCCTTCTCGAGACCACTCCACAAATTTTACAGAGCTTTCTACGGCCGGCCGGGTGCTTTCGTGTCAAGGAGGAACGGCTGCGCTGCTTGCTGCAATTCATCGCAGATAATTATGAGGGTGACCTGGATCGTATGTTCAAGGAGGAAACCTGGTCATTGCGCAACAAACTGCTGGGGATCCGGGGTATTGGCGAAGAAACCGCCGACTGCATTTTGCTTTACGGGGGATTGAAAAATATTTTTGTGGTTGATGCCTACACACGGAGAATTCTGGGTCGGCACGGGCTCATCGATGCAAAGATGTCGTACGGGACAATACAGCACTATTTCATGGACCGTCTTGTCCATGATCAAGCCATGTTCGGACAATATCATGCCTTGCTGGTAGAGGTGGGGAAAACATTCTGCAAAAAGGAGCCGCAGTGTGAATCCTGCCCTTTGAGAAGATTCCTTGTGGCAGTTAACCCGGTTGACGGTGTGAAAGAAAGGAATGGAGAGAGGAATGTTACTTGAAATCAGAGATTTGACGGTTGAAGTAGCGGATCGGATTGTACTGAAGGATATCCGTATCGCCATTGATTACGGACAAACCCATATTCTTTTTGGGCGAAACGGAAGTGGAAAAACATCGCTTCTCATGGCCATCATGGGTTTCAGCGGATACAAGGTGAAATCCGGGTCAATCCATTTCAAGGGAGAGGATATTACGTTTCTGCCGGTTCACGAGAGGGCAAAAAGGGGAATCGGCATGTCCTTTCAGCGTCCTCCCACCATCCGGGGACTTAAAATCCGAGATCTTATAAGAACGTTTGGACGGGATGACGCCTCGGTGGAGCAAGTCGTCGACGCCCTTGATTTTTCTTCTTTTATGGACCGGGGTGTCAATCTTGGATTCTCCGGCGGAGAGATCAAAAAATCGGAACTGGTCCAACTGGTTCTTCATAATCCTGATCTTGTTCTGTTGGACGAACCCGAGTCGGGAGTCGATCTCGAAAACATCAAGACAATCGGGCGGGGTATAAGAAAACTCCTGCAGAAAAATCTCCATCGTCAACGAACGAAGTCAGGATTGATCATCACACATACAGGCCTGATTTTAAACTATTTGGAAGCGGATAACGGCTATCTGTTGCTGGACGGGGTGATCCGCTGTGAGGGTAATCCGCGGGAAATGTTCGAATCCATACAATACGCCGGGTACGAGGAGTGTGCCAGATGTCAGAGATAAGGGAAAAGGCGGAAGCCGCGCGTGATAAGCGGGCTGTCTACGGAGAAGATATCGATTTGGAGGCTTTTGAAGCGGATGTTCCGGTTTACACGGCAGATCCTGCTTTGGAGAGATTGTCGGAGGAAGAAAAGCGCCATGTGTTGGAGGTGGGTATCGACGTAAGCGAAAGCGGCCGGACGGGCAGCTTCTTTCTCAGGGACCATTCGCCCATACAATGTATGGTCGGGCAGGATGGGGTGGAATTGCTTCCCATTGCTGAAGCCCTGACCCAGTATAAGGACCTGGAACAATACTGGTGGAAGGCCGTAGATGTAGGAACGGATAAATATACCGCACAGGCAGAAATGGATCCGCACAGTGGTTATTTTCTCCGGGTGAAAGCCGGGGTCAGCGTCTGTTTGCCTGTTCAGGCCTGTCTCTATTTAAGCGAAGAGGGGGTTGCCCAGAAGGTCCACAATCTGATCATTGCGGAAGAAGGTGCGGAAATACACATGATTACCGGATGTACGACGGCACCCCACCTGAAGCGGGGTCTGCATATCGGGGTGACGGAAATCTATGTCGCGAAGGGGGCAACCGTCACCTCCACGATGCTCCACAATTGGGGAGAAGCCGTGATTGTCCGTCCTCGCACGGCCGTCTGGGTGGAAGAAGAAGGCAGATATATGTCCAACTACGTGTGCTTCAAGCCCGCCAAGTCGGTGCAAATGTATCCGTCGGTGCGACTGAAGGGGAAAAATGCTGTTGCGCGGTTGAATACGATTCTACTGGCCGGGCCGGGCTCCATGCTGGATATCGGCGGCAAGGTATCACTGGAAGCGGAGGGGTGCAAAGCCGAGATTATCTCGAGAGCAATCACCACAGGGGGTAAAATTATATCAAGGGGAATGTTGGTTGGTCAGGTTCCGGGTGTCAGAGCCCATTTGGAGTGCAGTGGCCTGATTCTCTCAAATGAGGGACGGATCCACGCTATACCGGAGTTGGATGGCTGGGTGAACGGCGTGGATATGTCTCATGAAGCGGCTGTTGGAAAGATTTCCCGGGAAGAAATAGAATATCTCATGGCCCGTGGTCTGACGGAGCAGGAAGCGACGGCTCTCATCGTAAGGGGGTTTTTAAATGTGAAAATGGAGGGTCTTCCCAAAGAGCTCCAGGCCGAAATCGAAAGAATGATCGCTGAAACCGAAGCATCGGTTCTCTGAGTACCGAATATGACCTGTTTCGACTATTCCGGCGTCATTCATTTTCATTCCGCTTATTCTTTTGACGGGACGACACCTTTGTCGGAAATAATTGAAGCAGCGAAGGACAATGGCCTGGATTTTTTGATGCTGACGGACCATTCGACGCTGAAAGCGAGAACGGATGGATACGAGGGATGGCACGGTAACGTGCTGCTCATTGTGGGGCAGGAAGTTTCACCGCGCTTCAATCATTTGCTGGCTTTTGAAACCCGAACACCGATTATCGTGGACAAGGATGATGAAGAAATCAGCCCCCAATCCTACATTGACCGGGTCAATGCGGAAGGGGGCATTTCTTTTTTGGCCCACCCGGATCATGAGGGAACCAAGCTGTTTCACGTGAAACACTACCCTTGGCGGGACTGGACTGTGGAGGACTACACCGGGATCGGGGTTTGGGATTTCATGACGGATTGGCAGAGTTCGCTCCAGGGATACACTCGAGCCTATATGAGTTATTTGTGGCCGGGATTGTTTTTGCGGGGTCCTCATCCTGCCACACTGAGGAAATGGGACGAGCTGAATCGACATCGAAGGGTGGTTGGAATTGCAGAGTGCGATAATCACGCTACCACGAAGCGTTTCTGGGGTCTTTCGTTCTCCGTCTTTTCATTCCGTAAAGCCTTTCGATTTCTGCGAACCCATATCCTGACCCGGTGCCCTTTGAGCGGGGATGGGGTCAAAGACAAAATCCTCCTGATCGACGCATTGAGACGAGGGAATGCCTACTTCGCTCAGGAATCATTCTTTCCGGCACAAGGATTCCGTTTTTCTGTAGGGGAAGGGGACCATGAGGCGATTATGGGGGATATCTTTTCGCTTGACCAAATATCCCGACTTATCGTAACGGTACCAGGTAACGGTCACATCCGTGTCGTCAGAGACGGCGTTCTTTATTACGAAACAATCGGTCAGTCGGCATCGTGTTCTATCGTACAGCCCGGAGCGTATCGGGTTGAGGTATTTGTGAAGCGTCACGGCAAATACCGGCCTTGGATCTTTTCAAACCCCATTTATGTAAACCGTTTACAAACATGTTCAGAATGATCCGGGATATTTGCCGGTGTCAGAGAGATAGTGTGTCTCGCTCCTTCCTTCGTATTTCAGGATATATTTTAGACGAAAAACGGCACGCCTCTCCATTGCGCGATTTTGTGCGCGTCTGGTGCCATTGAACCAGGAATGTGTTTCGGTTGGTCAAGTATTTGTACAGGGAGGTTTTATGGAGGCAAGAGAAGCTGTTCGAAAAAAAGTTCGTATTCAGGATAACACCTTTCGGGATGGGCACCAATCCATCCACGCCACGCGAATGAAAACAGAAGATATGATCCCCATAGCCGAAAAAATGGACGAGGCGGGTTTCTGGGCGATGGAAATCTGGGGTGGTGCGACATTTGACACCATGCACCGGTTCCTTGGCGAGGATCCCTGGGCGCGGCCCAAGATTCTGAAGAAATATGTCAAGAAAACACCCTTTTCCATGTTGCTGCGGGGTCAGAACCTTGTGGGATATCGAAACTATGCGGACGATGTTGTCCGTGCTTTCGTGGATAAATCCTGTGAAATCGGGATTGATGTTTTTCGCGTTTTTGATGCACTCAATGACGCACGAAATTTCCAGACTTGTGTTGAACGCATCAAGGCAAATGGCAAGCATTTTGAAGGGGCCATCTCCTACTCCCTGACCGAGCGACGTATGGGGGGAGATGTGTACAGTCTGAATTATTACGTCAACAAAGCCAGGGAACTGGTTGGGCTGGGGGCCGATTCGATCTGCATCAAGGATATGGCAGGTATTCTTTCGCCCTACGATGCCTTTGAACTGTTTTCAACCCTGAAGCAACACGTGGAAGTTCCTCTGCATCTGCATACGCACTACACAAGCGGTATGGCGTCCATGACCTATATCAAGGCTATCGAGGCGGGGGTGGATATTGTTGATACATGTCTCGCGCCCTTTGCCATGAGGACCTCCCAGCCGGCCGTCGAACCATTGGTCGCGACCTTGGAGGGTACCCCCTGGGATACGGGTCTCGACTTGGGGCTTCTTATGGATTTGGGTGCCCATCTGGAAACCATTGCGCCGAAATACCACGATTTTTTGGCGGCCAATACCCTGTCAGTCATTGATACGGGCGTGCTGGCGCACCAGATACCGGGAGGTATGATTTCAAATCTGATCAGCCAATTGAAAGACATGAAAGCCCTGGACCGGCTGAACGAAGTGTACGCCGAGGTGCCGATCACCAGAAAGGAACTGGGAACGGTGCCCCTTGTTACGCCGACCTCTCAGATCATCGGGTCCCAGGCGGTGATGAATGTCCTGTTCGGAAAATACAAAATGGTTACGAACCAGATCAAGGACTTGGCTTATGGTCTCTACGGTAGAACGCCAACCCCTATTGATCCAGAGGTTCAGGAAAAGGTACTCAAGGGTTACCCCAGGGGTTCAACACCAATCAATGCGCGTCCCGCGGATGTGCTGGATCCAGAACTCGAGGCTGCCAAGAAGAAGATTGGTGATTTGGCCAGGACGGCCGAAGACCTGCTGACCTACGCCCTGTACCCGCAGACCGGTGAAGAGTATCTGAGAGTGAAATATAACGTGCCCAAGGAGGCGTGACATCCCATGGGCTTCTTCCTCGCTGACGGATCGGTAATTTCTGGCCGCCTGTGATCATTCTCGTTTATTTGGGGAATGCCACAGGCTGCTTTGTTTTCCACGCATCGGAGAAAATCTGGGGAGGATTTCGTGATCAGGGGACTGACAATCATTCCTTGCGCAGACCGTACTTGATCATTTTCAGCTGCAGTCCCTTTCGGCTGAACCCGAGCTGCTGAGCAGTTCGGGTGACATTCTGCCCGCACTCGTCGAGGACTTTGGCAATCAGATGCTTTTCCATTTCCTCCGTGTGGTCTTTCACCAGGGCCTTCAGAGGTCTGTCGGTGGAGATGTCCGCCGTCAATGCGGTCGTATCCAACGCATATTTGATTTCGGTGGGAATGTCCTCCATGTGAATTTGACTGTCTTTCGATACGAGCACCAAACGTTCGATGATGTTTTCCATCTCCCGGACGTTGCCGGGCCAGGCGTACTGCTGGAACATTTCATTTATCCGTGGATCTTCTTGGCGCACGTTACGCTCCAGTTTGTGGTTGCACTTGTCCAGAAAGTACTCCATCAGCGGCAAGATGTCGTCCGGGCGTTCTCTCAAAGGGGGCAAATGAATCGGAAACACATTCAGGCGGTAAAAAAGATCTTCCCGGAAACGGCCTTCTTTGACTTCCTGAAGCAGATTCCGATTCGTGGCGGCGATAATGCGTACGTCGATTTTGATTGTTCGAATTCCCCCCACTCGTTCGAATTCCTGATTCTGCAGAACATGCAACAGCTTGACTTGATTGTCTCGCGGCAGTTCGCCGATTTCGTCCAGAAATAAAGTGCCCGTGTGCGCGAGTTCAAAACGACCCGGTTTGGTGACGGCGGCACCGGTGAAGGCCCCTTTTTCGTAACCAAACAGTTCGCTTTCAACCAGATGTTCCGTAATAGCGCCGCAATTGATTTTGATGAAAGGATTCTCTCTTCGGGGACTGTTTCGGTGGACTGCATGGGCGATCAATTCCTTGCCCGTGCCTGTTTCCCCGCTGATCAGGACTGCAGTCGTTGTTGGAGCGACTTGGCGGATGGTTTCATAGATTTCCATCATTTGAGGACTGGAACCAATGATCCCATAGCGGTCGATTTCTTCATCGTTCAACAAAACCTCATCCTGGTTTAACTCCCGGGTACGAATGGCTTTTCGAATGACATTGCGAAGGTCGTCCTGATCGAAAGGTTTCGTAATGTAGTCGAAAGCGCCTTTTTTCAAGGCGTCAACAGCGGTATTCACGGTGCCGTAAGCGGTGATGATGATGATCGGGATAGACGGATATTCCTTGGCCACTCGATTCAAAAGCCCCATGCCATCAAGTCGGGGCATTTTGAGATCCGTTACAATGGTTGCAATATCGTTGCTTTTAAGAATCTCGAGAGCGGAAAGACCATCTTCGGCAAGGAGAACCTCGTACCCCTCCTTGGTCAGCATGGCCTTCAGGACCAAGCGCATATTCAATTCGTCGTCGACAATGAGGATACGATGCATGAGTTTGTTTTATTATGATTGAGAACCCTTGTCAAGGGGGGCCGTTTCAGTTGCCCATTGTGTGTAACCGGATGACAAAGGTTGTCCCCTTGCCTGGAGCGGATTCGACCCGAATAGATCCACCATGGTTTTTGATGATGCGCTGGCAGATGGAAAGGCCAAGCCCAACACCCCGTTCTTTGGTGGTGAAAAAGGGCTTGAAAATCTGTTTCTGGTCTTTTCTGGTCATACCCGGTCCTGAATCACGTATATAGATCCCGACAGAGGCTTCTTCCGCGTTATCAATTTGTTTTGTCCGGAAAGACAAGGTGCCCTCGCCCGCCATGGCTTCCACCGCGTTGTGCGCAATATTCAGGATGACCTGAATCAACTGTTCGGAATCGGCAAGAATCGGCGATAAATCCGGCTCCAAGTCCGCTTGGATTGTTACTTTTTCCGTGACGGCGTCGGCCTGCATGATGGAGATGACCTTTTGAATGATCCGGTTGATTTCTTCCGGTCGCGGCTCAGTATGATAAGGTTTTGCATAGTCGAGAAACTGAGATACGACTCGGTTTAAGCGATTGACTTCCTCGATGATGACATTCAAAAGTTTCCGATGTTCGTCGGAATGCGTATCGCCGCTTAAATATTGAGCCGCCCCCTTTATAGATCCCAGGGGGTTGCGGATTTCGTGTGCCAATACAGGCGCCATTTCCTCTAAAAGCAAGATCTTCTCCCGTTCAAGTTTTTCATCGAACGCGTAAAGCGATTGAAAAATGTCGACACTTTCCGGATAAAAATGCGAAAAAATCCGCTTTACGATTATTTTTAGCGGCGTAACGGAGATGACAATAAGAAAAGAGGATGTCAGAACATGTGTGAAGGGCAAGTGAATATTTTCACCGAGCAGGCCCAGCACGAAATAAAAAATAACGGTCGCGGAGGAGGTCAGAATTAATATCATGAGTGATTTCGCCAGAAGTTCATACAGTTTTGTCAGATGAGGGTAGGCGATGATCAGAAGAATGAAATAAAGCAGGGCCGCAATGATGATATTGGAGAGGGAAGGCATGGGGAAGCCGGAGTAGGAGAAGAGGTCAAAGCAGCTCAGGATGGCCGCCACCACACAGGCAATGGCCAGATACATCATCCGTATTTTTTCCGCTCCCGGTCGCTTGCGGTAAATAAAAAGCAAAAAGGAAAAAAAAGCACCTCCTGTGATTAACAGGGGATAAAGGTAGGTCAGAAAATGAAAATATGACGATTCATGGACGGGAGTGAAAAGAAGAGCGGCCATGAGCACGCTGAAACCGCCAGTCAGGACAATGTCACGGCGCCTTATAACCAGTCTGCTCCGGGTTAAATTGCGTGTAAAAAACAGTACGAGTGGAGGCAGGGCCAGGAGGCCTCCGTATTCGGACACACGCCAGACGGATTGCTGCAATGTTGCGAACAAGAAAACGCCGGCCCGGTTCAAAAAAAGGGCCAAACATACCATAGCAAAAGCACGCATGACGGCATCTTTATGTCGGGTGATGATGAGGGATACCGAGATGATCAGGCTGACTGCAGCAAGAATAAACGTTTCCATGGAGGATCAGACTCCGGGATGATTAGAACACGTTGCAAACGTCCCGCGGGCACTGCAAAGCGTTTCTTTTCATTTCATTGACACGAGACTGGTCGCATCATATATTGTAGAACAAGAGACAAACAAAAAACACAGGGCACGGGAAAAATCATGCCGGAGCGTCCGAGCCGAGAACGGGATCCGGGTTTGTCCGAGGAAACCGAGGACAAACCTGAACTGCGGCAACCGAAAATGTACAGAGTTATTCTTCACAACGATCATTACACGACCATGGATTTTGTTGTCGATGTGCTGGTAAAAGTCTTTCATAAACCGGCGGTTGAGGCAACAAAAATCATGCTTGACGTGCATCGGAGGGGACGGGGTGTCTGCGGCACATACACGTATGACATAGCCGTGACCAAGATTAACCGGGTTCAGACCATGGCAAGGATGCGAGAGTATCCCCTCCGTTGCACCATGGAAGAGGAATAGATTCATCTCATGAAAATAAGCGAAACATTGAATCAAATCATCATGGCCGCTTACGCGGAAGCCAATATAAGGCGGCATGAATATATTACGCCGGAGCATCTGTTGTATGCGGCTCTCTTCTTCGAGGAGGGGGTTGACATCATCGAAAATTGTGGCGGCGATCCCCAGCATTTGAAAGAACTCCTTGATCAACATTTGCAAGAAACACAGGTTGCGGTGGGCGTTCGAAAAGTAACTCAGTCGTCCGGTTTTCAAAACATCCTGGAGAGAGCCGTTTGGCATTCGACTTCCTCCCAAAAAGAAATACTGGAATTGGGTGATGTCATGGTTTCCCTGTTCGATGAAAAGGAATCCTATGCGGCTTTTTATCTTCGAAAGGAGGGTATGACAAAGCTCATTCTCCTGAGCTATATTTCCCACGGCCTCTCGGTGTTCCCCGCATCGGCGATGGATGGAGAAGGGCGGGATGAAGCGGGTAAGGAGTCCGGTCACGCGGAAAGAGACGTTGTTGAAAATCCAGCCAAGTTCCTCGGGATGTTTACAACAGACTTGACCGACAAGGCTCTTAAGGGGGAACTCGACCCGGTCATTGGTCGAGAAGAGATCCTCGAAAGGACCCTGCAGGTTCTTTGCCGGAGGTTGAAGAACAATCCCATCCATGTGGGTGATCCGGGTGTCGGGAAAACGGCGATTACGGAAGGCCTGGCCCAACTGGTGGCTGCCGGCAAGGTTCCCAGGAAGCTCTCGGGATCGAAAATCTACGCCCTCGATATGGGCGCCATGCTGGCCGGGACACGTTATCGGGGTGATTTTGAAGAGCGGATGAAACGGGTCATCGCGGAATTACAGAAGCAGAAAAAGGTTATTCTTTTCATCGATGAGATACACAACATAGTCGGCGCCGGCGCCGTTTCTGGTGGGGCCATGGATGCATCCAACATTCTGAAGCCCGCCCTGTCAGCGGGTAAACTACGCTGCATCGGTTCGACGACTTATGATGAATACCGAAAATATTTTGAAAAGGATGGCGCCCTGTCACGGCGATTTCAGAAAATCGAAATCTCCGAACCAACGGTCGGTCAGACCGTCGATATTCTCCATGGACTACGCGATAAATACGAAATGTACCATCATGTCGTCTACACAGAGGACGCCTTCCAGGCGGCGGCGGAATTATCAGATCGCTATATCAACGATCGTCGCTTGCCCGACAAAGCCATCGACGTGATTGATGAGGCGGGAGCTCTGATTTCGATGCGATGTGTCGGTGACAGTGATTTTTCTCTCATCGGCCGCGAGGAAATCGAGGCCGTGGTGGCGAAAATAGCGCGTATTCCGGAAAAAAATGTTTCGTCTTCCGATGTCGAAAAGTTGCTGAATTTGGAAAGCGATTTAAAAGCGCAAATTTTTGGGCAGGACGAAGCTGTCGAGAAGGTTGTGGATGCGATTAAACGGGCTCGGGCAGGATTTCGCGAACTTGGGAAACCTATTGCATCGCTCCTGTTTGTCGGACCCACCGGCGTTGGAAAGACTGAATTAGCAAGACAGTTGGCGTACTCGATGGGAATCCCCCTGCACCGCTACGATATGGGCGAATATCAGGAGAAACATTCTGTCGCCAAACTGGTGGGCGCTCCTCCTGGCTATGTCGGTTATGAAGAGGGCGGCCTTTTGACGGAGGCTATCCGGAAAACACCGTATGCGGTCCTGTTGCTTGACGAGATCGAAAAAGCGCACGGGGATGTTTTCAACGCCCTGTTGCAGGTTATGGACTACGCGACTTTGACAGATAACACGGGCAAAAAAGCAGATTTCAGAAACGTCATCATTTTGATGACTTCAAATGCGGGTGCCCGGGAGATCGGCCGCCCGACGATCGGTTTTGAGGGGAAAGTCGTTGATCGTATGGCCGTCTTTGATGCGGTGGAGCGAATTTTTTCACCCGAATTCAGAAACCGCCTGGATGGTGTCGTCAATTTCAACAGCCTGGGCGATAAAGAGATTCTCCGCATCGTCAACAAGGCGATCGGCGTGTTCCGCCTTCAGCTTGAGGAAAAAGGGGTGCAATTTGATGTGACGGAGGCCTGTTCAGCATGGTTGGCAAAGAAAGGTTATTCCTATGAATTCGGCGCTCGGGAAATCGGACGGTTGATTCAGGATAAGATCAAAAAATTCTTTGTGGACGAAGTGCTCTTTGGAAGATTGAAATCCGGTGGTTTGGCTGTCGCGGATGTTGAAAACGACGATGTGGTGATTCGCATCGCTGAAGCCAAGCAAACGGCGCTCCTGGTCCCAGGAATTGCGGGAAGCTTGGTGTCCCCCGCCGAAGGGCATTGAAACCCGATTTGATTTGATCTGCCTTCTGGACCGGCATCTTTCCCAATATGGCCATGAGGCTGTGCAAGCTGTGCACAATGTCTAATGTTTTCTCTGTCCTTTCGGTGCGGGAAGCGGATCCTTCCGTTATATGCGCTGTCCGGATTTTGTCCCCGTAAGCTTCCCGAAGGTCGTCTGGGAATGCGCTTCGGTCGAATTGCTGTCGCAAGATTAAACCTATTCAAAAATATATTGACAATCCTCTTTTCCTGTCGTATGGCAGCAGGCAAAATTAAATGTTTTTGGAAAAATGTATGAAGAATCAAGAGAGTAGGGCCGGAAACGGTGTCATTCAGGGCTTGGTCGCCGTAGTTATCGTACTCAAGGGGACTGTAGCTCGGAAATAAAGAAAAAATTTAAAATAACCAAGCCGCGGTCCCCCAGAAGCACCGCGGTTTTTTGTCCAGAAAGGCCGCTGAGGATTATTCGCGGCTTTTTTGTTTGTACAACAGGCAAACGGAGGGAACCCCGGTAAAACATTGGGATTCCGGGAGAGAATAGAGCCGGTATGTTCGGGTGAACGGGGCGCCATTACACAGCACAGGAGGTACGACAGTGAAAATGAAGGGAACGGAGATCCTTTTCCGAATTCTCGAGCAAGAAAAAGTGGATGTCATCTTCGGTTATCCGGGCGGTGCGGTGCTGGATATTTACGATGAGTTGTTCAAGACGAAAATGAAACACATTTTGGTCCGCCACGAACAGGGGGCTGTGCATGCGGCAGACGGATATGCCCGGGCGTCCGGGCGGACGGGGGTATGCCTGGTCACATCGGGTCCGGGGGCGACCAACACGGTTACGGGATTGGCCACAGCCAACATGGATTCCATTCCGTTGGTTGTATTTACCGGCCAGGTTGCCACGCATCTGATTGGAAACGACGCGTTCCAGGAATGCGATATTACGGGTATCACCCGTCCCTGCACGAAGCACAATTTCTTGGTTCGTAACATTGAGGATTTGGCTGAAACGGTGCGCAAGGCCTTCTGGATCGCCCATTCCGGGCGGCCCGGTCCTGTGCTCGTCGATTTACCGAAAAATGTCATGGCTTCGGAAACGGAGTTTATCGCCGAACCGCCTAAACGCCGAAAAATCGACGTGGCCTATGAACCCACAATGGAAACCTACGAGAAAATCCTGGATTTGATCAGAGAGGCAAAAAGACCCGTTCTCATGATCGGTGGCGGCATTATTCTTGGCGGCGCGTCATCGGAGCTGACGGACTTTGCCCGAAAATTGCAAATTCCGGTCACGGGGACCCTCATGGGGCTGGGCGCTTTCCCCGGAACAGACCCTTTGTGGCTGGGAATGGTGGGCATGCACGGCACCTACTATGCGAACATGTCCGTCTGTGGGACCGATCTTCTGATTATCATCGGTGCCCGTTGCGATGACCGCGTCACCAGCAAGATTGATTGTTTCGCTACGGGCGCGAAGATTATTCATGTCGACGTGGATGAATCATCCATTGAGAAAAATGTGACGGTGGATCTGGCCTTGGTCAGTGATGCAAAGCGGGCTCTTGGACATTTGAATCAGTTGATTGATGAAAGGCATTTCCATATCGATATTGGCGAAAGGAAAGACTGGTTGAATCAGATCGAAGACTGGAAACACCAGGAGCCGTTGCGCTATGAACCCAGTGACACGATCATCAAGCCCCAGTATGTGATCGAAAAGCTCTACGAAATCACCAAGGGAGAGGCCATCATTACGACGGAGGTGGGGCAAAACCAAATGTGGGCGGCACAGTTCTATCATTTTGACCGACCCCATACCTTCATATCGTCCGGCGGGCTGGGAACCATGGGCTACGGTTTGCCCGCCGCCCTCGGCGCCCAGTGTGCCCTGCCGGATAAATTGGTTGTTGACATCGCCGGTGACGGAAGTATCCAAATGAACATCCAGGAGATGGCCACGGCAATTCAAAGTAACCTGCCCGTGAAGATTGTACTTTTGAACAATGGTTTTCTGGGAATGGTGCGGCAATGGCAGGAGCTCTTCTACGACAGGAGATATTCTCAGACCGACATGACGTATCAGCCCGATTTTGTCAAATTGGCAGAGGCCTACGGTTGGGTCGGCCTCCGAACCGATTCACCCGCGGAAGTGGAATCGATTCTAAAAGAGGCCATCGCCACACCCGGACCGGTTTTAATCGATTTTCATGTGGACCGGGAAGAAGGTGTTTACCCCATGGTAAGACCTGGCGCCGGGATCGATGAAATGACCCTGTGTCCTTGGCGAAAGAGCGATACATAATAATTCATACTCTCAAGAGGGAACAATTATGGAAAAAAAGGAACATATTATTTCACTTTTGGTCAAAAACGAACCGGATGTTCTGGCGCGGATTGCCGGAGCACTTGGAGGAAAAGGCTATAATATCGAGAGTTTGTGCGTTAATGTCACAGCGGACTACCGTATATCAAAAATCATCCTGGCCACCCGGGGCAATGCGGCAACGTTGAACAGAATCGAAAAATTGCTTAACAAACTGATCGACGTGATTCAGGTGGATGTCGTCAAGTTGGATCGGTTTTCTCAGAAAGAACTGGCCTTGGCAAAAATCAAAATTTCCGATGAATTCCGGGCAAAACTTGCCGTGGATATTGACAATTACAAATGGAAAGTTGTATGGTTAGACGGTAATTATCTGATTATGGAAGTGACGGCAGACAAAGACGAAATGGATAACATTCTGTCCCATCTGGCCGAATTGGGTATGGTGGAGTACACCCGGACAGGAACCATCGTGATTGAACGCTGAGGGGACCGGTTGACAGAAAGACAGCCGGAATTTTTTAAAGATAGAAAATAGCTTATTGATATCGATCAGGACAAGGAGGCGTAAATATGGCAAAGATCAATTTCGGGGGCATTTGGGAGGACGTAACGACTCTGGAGGAATTTCCCCTGGCCAAGGCGAAAGAAGTCCTTAAAAATGAAACAATCGCTGTCATTGGATACGGCATTCAGGGACGCGGACAGTCCTTGAATATGCGGGATAACGGTTTTCATGTCATCGTCGGAGAAGGAGAGTATAACTGGAACAAGGCTGTTGAAGAAGGTTTCATTCCCGGCGAGACGCTTTTTTCACCCTTTGAGGCGGCCAAAAAGGGCACCATCATCCAGCTACTGCTTTCGGATGCCCAACAAAAGGAAATGTGGCCGGAATTCAAGGCCTGCCTCAACGAAGGCGATGCCCTCTATTTTTCTCATGGCTTCTCCATTGTCTACAAAGAACAGACCGGTGTCATTCCCCCGGCCAACGTGGATGTCATTCTGGTGGCCCCAAAAGGTTCAGGGAGAACGGTCCGGACGAACTTCCTAGATGGCAGCGGCATCAATTCCAGTTTTGGCGTCTTCCAGGATTACACGGGCCGTGCCCTGGAGCGCACTCTGGCGGTCGGCATTGCCATCGGTTCCGGCTATCTTTTTCCCACCACTTTTGAAAAAGAGGTTTACAGTGACCTGACGGGGGAGCGGGGCGTTCTCATGGGGTGTTTGGCCGGCGTTATGGAAGCTCAGTATAATGTCTTGCGAGCTAACGGTCACAGTCCCTCCGAAGCTTTCAACGAGACGGTGGAAGAACTGACCCAGAGCCTGATCCGTCTGGTGGCGGAGAATGGCATGGACTGGATGTATGCCAATTGCAGCACCACGGCCCAGCGGGGCGCCCTTGACTGGAAGGACCGTTTCCGCGATGCGGTGGCACCGGTCTTCGATCAACTTTATAAAAGCGTGTTGACCGGTGAAGAGACTCGCATCGTTTTGGAAGCGGGTGCTTCTCCGGATTACAGGGCGCGTCTCCAGAAGGAACTGGAAACCATTCGTGACAGCGAAATGTGGCAGGCAGGCGCCGCCGTCCGGGCGTTGAGACCTGAGCGGAGAAAGAAGGATTAAATCAGTCCGGAAGGGGGAAGAGCATGCGCAGTGATATGATGAAAAAGGGTCTTGAACGGGCTCCTCATCGATCCTTGTTGAAAGCGATGGGTTATACGGATGAAGAGATTGCCCGGCCCCTGATCGGGGTGGTTAATGCCGCCAATGAAATTGTTCCGGGCCACGTTCATCTCAATACGATTGCGGAGGATGTCAAGGCCGGGATTCGTCTGGCCGGAGGTACCCCCATCATGTTTCCGGCCATCGGGATCTGTGACGGTATTGCCATGGGGCACATGGGAATGAAATACTCTCTGCCCAGCCGTGAGTTGATTGCCGATTCGACGGAGGCGATGGCCATGGCCCATCCCTTTGACGGTCTGGTTATGGTTCCCAATTGCGACAAGATCGTTCCGGGACTCCTGATGGCGGCGTTACGCCTCAACATTCCAGCCATTTTTGTCAGCGGAGGTCCCATGCTGGCAGGCGTTCGTGTGGATGGCACGGAGGCGGATCTGATCAGCGTATTTGAAGGGGTCGGGGCCGTCAAGGCGGGCAGGTTGACAAAACAGAAATTGAAGGATCTGGAGGATTATGCCTGTCCGGGCTGCGGCTCCTGTTCAGGGATGTTCACCGCCAATTCCATGAACTGTGTAACTGAAGCCCTCGGTTTGGGACTGCCCGGCAACGGTACCATTCCCGCGGTGGAGGCGGCCAGGCGGCGCCTCGCCAAACAGGCGGGTATGAAGGTGATGGAACTTGTGAAAAAACAGATCCTTCCTCGGGATATTGCAACTCTGGCCGCCTTTCAAAACGCCCTGGCGGTGGACATGGCTCTGGGTTGCTCAACCAACACAGTACTCCATCTTCCGGCCATTTCTTATGAAGCCGGAATCAGGCTGGATCTGGATTTGTTCAATGCGATTAGTAAAAGGACCCCGAATCTTTGTCATATCAGTCCGGCGGGAGCACATCATGTTCAGGATCTTCATCGTGCGGGAGGCATCCCGGCGGTGATGAAACGGATTGCCCCTCTGGGAGTCATCCGGGAAGATGTCCTGACCGTAACAGGAAAGACCGTCGGAGAAAACATACGCCGAGCAAAAGTCTACGACGATGAGGTGATCAGGCCTTTGGATCGTCCATACGGGAAAGAAGGGGGCATTGCCATTCTTCGGGGTAACCTTGCACCGGATGGTGCGGTGGTCAAACAGTCGGCTGTTGCAAAGGCCATGCTGGTCAACGAAGGAACCGCCCGGGTGTTTGATGGGGAAGAAGCGGCGATTGCCGCCATTCTGGAGGGAAAAATCAGGTCCGGCGATATTGTGGTGATTCGTTACGAAGGGCCCAAGGGGGGACCCGGTATGCGGGAAATGCTTTCTCCAACCTCGGCCATCGCTGGTATGGGGCTTGACACGTCGGTGGCGCTCCTGACGGATGGACGTTTCAGTGGGGGAACCCGTGGGGCGGCCATTGGCCATATTTCCCCGGAAGCGGCCGAAGGCGGTCCCATCGCATTTGTCCGTGAAGGCGACCGAATCGCCATCGATATTCCGGCCCGGAAGATAACCCTGAAAGTCAGCGATGCGGAACTCAAGATGCGACGGAAAGGGTTTGTTCCCCCGGAACAGGAAATCCGGTCGGTCTACTTGTCCCGTTATGCCAAACAGGTTACATCGGCCAGTACGGGAGCCATTTTCAAGGAGTAAAAAATGCGTTGAAGGACGCACCCTCTTCAGGCAAGGGTGCGTCCTTTTTTCATGTTTACAGGAATTTTACATTGACCGCTGCCAGGCCCTTCTGGCCTTTTTCGACGTCGAAGCTTACGCGCTGCCCTTCCTGCAGGGTTTTGAATCCGCTGCTCTGAATGGCGCTGAAGTGAACGAAAACATCGCCGCCTTCATCTTTTTCGATGAAACCAAAACCCTTCTTCTCGTTGAACCACTTTACCTTTCCTTCTGACATGTCTGCATCCTCCTTTCTTCAGTTTTCAGTATGCAAGTCGGATTACAACCACGCAGAAAGAAAAAACCACCAGTATCCCGAAGAATACTCGGTGGTTCATTTTACTGCCCAGAACGTTTACATCCAACCCTTGCTTATCCTCCCATTCGGCAGACCCGAATGGTTCTCAACAAAATTTGGAGGCTTATACAGAGCATTTCAATGGTTGTCAATCAATATTATCATGACGAACCCGCTCAATCCATTACCCAATCCGGTTGTGGGGTATAACGTAAAAAGAAATGATCTTCTGTATCTGTGTTTATCCTTTCCGGTCGATTTTTTCGATTAACTTGTCAATGATACCGGAAAATATACGGGAGACCTCGGCATCCTGATGCTTTTCAACAAAAGGACTTCCTTCATCCGAAGCCTCGACAACCAAGGTCGTCATGGGAATGCGCCCCAGGAAGGGGACACCCATTTTTTCCGCCATTTTTTCCCCGCCCCCTTTTTTGAAGATATCGACCACTTCGTGGCAGTGAGGACAAATAAATCCGCTCATGTTCTCTATGACCCCCAGAACAGGAACCTTTACCTGCCTGCAGAAATTGATTGATTTGCGCACATCATTGAGAGACAGGTTCTGCGGCGTGGTCACGATGATTGCCCCATCAATATCCGGAATCAATTGGGCGATGGACAGAGGTTCATCTCCCGTTCCCGGTGGGAAATCCATTACGAGATAGTCGAGTTCCCCCCACAGAACATCTTGCAGCAGTTGCTTCATCACCTGCATTTTTAACGGCCCGCGCCAGATTACCGCATCGTCCTGATTCCTCAAAAGAAAACCCAGCGACATCACCTTCAGGTAAGGATTGTAGTCGATAGGTACCAGGCCCTCGGAGTCGGAGTAGACAGCCCGACCCTCCAGGCTAAGGAGCGTAGGAATGCTGGGACCGTGAAAATCAACGTCCAGCAAACCGGTTTGAAGTTCCCGCAGGGCCAATGAACTTGCCACATTGGCCGCAACCGTGCTTTTCCCGACACCACCCTTCCCGGACAGGACCAAGATTTTATGCTTTATTTTACTGAGGCGGTGCAGCAATTTTTGATCATCTTCTTTTTCCACCGTTTCGGGATGGATTTCCGTTCCAGACGAAGCGCAGCCTCCAGAAGGACAAGAACCATTATCTTTTGAACAATCCATTGGTTTCTCCATTGATTGGGGTTTTTTATATCGTCTTTTACAGTGATTTCATGTGCACGACGACCTTGACCCGTTTTGTCAGTATCTTCTCAGTTACCGCCGCAGTTTCCCGTGAAATATCAACCACCTCCGGGAATGCTGCGCAACAGTACGATTTTATCCCCGTCGTTCAATTGGAAATCCAGATTATCTTTTTTTACAAACTGTTTTAAATTGTACCAGACGATTGCATTCGAAATCACGCCGGTATCGCCATTTGTAAAGCGTTCAAAGAAGGAACGCCCATCGGCTGTAGAAATCTGTTTCATAAAATCCCCTAACGTACCACCCGAAAAATCGAGGACTTCCTCACTTTTTCCTTCCCAACCGATTTCCTTTCTGATTGTGGCACACTGTACCGCTAACGTTATTGCCATGACCACCCTCCTTTTGTGGATTTCTATCAATATTTTCCAGCATATCAAAACACATACCATTTTTAGGCGGCAACAGCAACGGGGCCCCTTTTTAACAGCTTGTTTTTACGCGCAGAAAATCTTGAAAGTGTTATCTCCTTATTTTGAACAACCCGCTTCTTTCAGTGGCCGCAGCCCCCGTGCATATTGTGCTGGCCGCAAGCGTTACGCACCGTCAATTCCTCCAGTTTCTGGTCATTCAAAGCCTCGATATTATTTCGTACCGTTCCGGCTGTCGCCATGTAAACCTTGATTCCCATGGCATTCAACATTTCAATGGCCCGTGCGCCCATACCACCTGTCAGCACGACATCGACGGTCTCGCCCATCAATTTTTGAGCAGGGTTGCATGTCCCGTCACCGTGGTGCTGGTTATTGTTGTCAAGAAACTTGGTCTCACCCGTATCGGTGTCGTGGATGATAAAAGCGGGGGCAGAGCCGAAATGTGGATACACGCCGCTATCCAAACCGCGATTTTCATGAGTTGGGACACAAATAATCATATGTTTCTCCTTCGTAATGGTTTTTTCCCCGTATCCGGTGTCTCAGAGCAAATCCTTTTTATCCCGTGGCTTCAACCCTTTACTGCGACATCGCTTTCTTTTATTTCCAGGGCATACGGTCAGGGCAGTTCCCGGTAACCGAAAACAGTCGCCCTGAAGCGTCCCATTCAGATAAGCCTGCAAGACCACATCTTTCATACCCCTTAGACCATATACCAAATCGATGCCGCTGTCTTCCAGCATAATTTGCAGTGGTTTAGAAACCGCACCGCAAAGAAGAACTGAAACTCCCTCCTCCGTTAGCAGGGAAATTTTCATGATATCGTTACATAATGACCAGTTGATGCAGGTTTCTCCGACAACCGTTCTTTCCTTAATATCGGCAATCAGAAGATTATCCGAGAAGTCCAGGACGGTCGAAACACGATTTTCCCAGATCGGCATGGCCACCCTCATATTACCCTCCATGAAAGGTTAAAACAAAATACATGCCATCATTACCGCTATCTCTAAACAGGATATAACTAGCTGTATTGGTGTACGTTATAAGCATATCGTATTGGTTTTACCGTTTTTATAAATCCGGGAAGGGGTTTATAATGCTACCTTTATATGGATTGAAGTCGCGTTTATGCGACTCTTCTAGTGAGAGCGTTTGTGATTCGGCAGGACGATACCGAGGGATTTGATTTTCCGGAACAGGGTGCTTTTGTGGATACCCAGTTCTTTTGCTGTTTGGATGCGATTCCATTGATTCCGGCGCAGGACATTGGTCAGGAAAATGGCTTCCACATCCTTGAAAGTCATCACTTCCGAATATTTCGAGGAATGCGGCGGGGGGACCTGCCGGACGGATTCCGGCAGGTGTTGCCGTTCGATAAGGTCCTTTTTGCAGAGAATGAAGGTGTGTTCGATAATGTTTTTCAGCTCGCGAATGTTACCGGGAAAATCATACGACATCAGGCAGGCCAGGGCATCGTCGGTCATGCCTTGAATCTGTTTGGTCTGAAGGAGATTGAAATGCGTGATGAAATGTTCGATCAGGAGAGGGATATCCTCTTTCCGTTCCCGCAGGGGGGGTAATTCAATGCGCATGACATTGATCCGGTAATAGAGATCCTCCCGAAATTTTCCTTCCCGCACCAGATCCTGCAAATGACGATTGGTTGCCGTGATCACACGAACATCGGTTCTGCAACTTTCCACACTGCCCAGGGGTTCATAGGTGCCCTCCTGCAATACCCTCAGAAGGCGGATCTGGAGGGCCGGGGAAATATCCCCGATCTCGTCGAGGAAGATGGTTCCTTTGTCCGCCAGTTTGAATCGTCCCGGATTATCCCGCTTGGCATCCGTGAAAGCCCCTGCCTTGTAACCGAAAAATTCCGATTCCAGCAGGGTGTCTGGTAACGCGCCGCAATTCACCACAACAAGGCGTTTGTTTTTTCGCAAACTGAGCTGATGGATGGCTTTGGCCAAAAGCTCCTTGCCTGTACCGCTCTCGCCTTCAATGAGGATCGTTGCGTTACTCTGCGAAATATCGGGCAGAATTTTGAACAGATCATGCATACGGTGGTTTTTGGAGATGAAATCCTCAAACCCGTAACTTCTCGATATCTCTTTTTTCAACGTCTCAACGACACTGATGTCACGAAATGTTTCCACCGCGCCGACAACGTTTCCCGAACGATCTTGCAAAACAGCCGTGGAAATACTGATGGGAATACGTTGTCCTTCAGCATTGACAATATGAACGGTTTTGTTGACGACGGGCTGTCCCGTTGTCAGGGTTTGCCTTATGGCGCAATCCTTTTCGCATATCTCCGCTTTCAGGACGTCCTTGCACAACTGCCCGATGGCCTCGCTTCGCTCGACTCCCGTAATCATTTCCGCAGCATGATTGAATGAAGTGATTCGCCAATCATGGTCAACCGTAAACACACCATCCGCAATGGAATCCAGAATGAGATCACGTTTCTTTTCCACCATTTTCAAGATACCTTAAGCGTATTTGCTTTCTGTTTTGAGGGCGGGGGGTTGTGTTCCCGCTGAATGCTGTTTCCTGCCGTATCTAGTCGGTTCTGAAAAAGTCTATTTTGATAAAGCGTCACCGTAAGAGATGGTTCTTTGATAATTAGAAAGCCATTGGAAAATTAGACGCAAAAAAGCGGCTGCCCACCGCAGCAGCTTGGCAAAGT